>JBEVLC010000404.1:0-4287 GCA_040509415.1 Baekduia sp.
GAGCTCGTGCGCCGTGAGCGGCCCGACGTCGTGTTGATGGACATCCGCATGCCGCGGATAGATGGGCTCGAGGCGACCCGGCTGATCACCGCCGACCCGGAGCTGGCCGACACCCGCGTGATCGTGCTGACGACGTTCGAGCTCGACGACTACGTCTTCGGCGCGCTGCGCGCCGGCGCATCAGGGTTCCTGCTCAAGGACATCGACCCACCCGACCTGCTCACCGCCGTCCGCGTCGTCGCCGACGGCGAGGCGCTGCTCGCGCCCCGACTGACCCGCCGCCTGATCGAGGCGTTCGTCGACCAGGAGCGCGTCGTCGCGTCCGCCGCCGCAGCGGGTGACCTCCTCCAGGACGTCACCCCGCGCGAGCGTGAGGTCCTCACACTCGTCGGCCGCGGCCTCTCCAACCTCGAGATCGCCGACGAGCTCGTCCTCTCCCCTCTGACGATCAAGACCCACCTCGCCCGGCTGTTCAGCAAACTCGACGCCCGCGATCGCGCGCAGCTGGTCGTGCTCGCCTACGAGAGCGGCCTCGTGCGGCCGGGTGGCGACGCCGGCGGCTAGCGGCAGCCCGCATCGCGCCGTTAGGATATGGCCTCGTTTTCGAAGGGTCGAGGGGTCGTGTGATGAACGGAACGCAACGGCGTGACATGGACGCCGTAGTGAGGGTCCACCGAACGGTCGTGCGCACCATCGCGTGCCTGACGATCGCCGTCGCGGCGTCGGCGCTCTGCGGCGCCGGTCCTGCCGCCGCCGGCCCGATCGGCTACGACGCGACGCACACGCAGACCATCGACGCCGGTCACAGCTTGAACGCCGTCTCCTGCGTCCCCGGGACGACGACCTGTGTCGCTGCCAACAGCCAAGGCAACGCCTTCTACGCGACGAACGCGAACGCGAACGCACCGGCAACGTGGAACTCGTGGAGCGGTCCGGCGGGGGAGAGCCCGAGCTACGCGATCGAGTGCCCGACGAGCACACTGTGCATGCTGGCCGCCGGCAGCATCAACGGCGGCGGGAAGATGTACCACGCGACCTCGCTCGGAGGCGCCTTCCAGTTCTCGTTCTCGCCGGTCTCCGGGATCAACGCCATCTCCTGTCCGTCGGCCGCTTTCTGCGCGACCGCGCAGGGAGACCGTCAGATGCGCTTCTCCAGCGCTCCGTCGGGCAATACGTGGACGATCGCGGCCACCACCACAGGCGGTGACTTGGAGGACGTCTCCTGCCTGTCCTCGTCGTTCTGCGTGGAGGTCGACGACCGTGGCAACGTCCACGTTGCCACGGAGGAGCTCGTCGACGACTACGAGTGGACCTCCACCAACGTGAACGGCACCACCGGGCTGCGCAGCGTCGCCTGCGTCTCGACGATGTCGTGCCTCGCCGTCGACGGCGGCGGCGACGTCCTCAACCTCACGATCGCCCCCGATGGCGGAGCGACGGCCATCAGGCAGGCCATCGACGGGGCGAACGGACTCGTCACGATCGCCTGCACGGGCACGACCTGCGCAGCCGCGGACACCCACGGGGGGATCTTCGCCTCGACGAATGCCGGCGCTGACTGGACCACGCGCTCCAGCGGGGGCGGAGGGGTGACGAGCGTGTCGTGCGCGTCGGCATCGCTCTGCGCGGCGGTCACGACGACCGGCGACGTCACGACGTTCGACCCTGCGTCGACCGTGCCGCCGCTCATGCTGACCAGCGGCTCGTTGCCGGCGGGTGCCGTGGGGGTTCCCTACGAAGCCGACGTCGTCCAAGCCGCCGGCGGAACCCCGCCCTACCACTGGTCGGCGACCGGCTTGGCGCCGGGCCTCACGATCGAGGAGGCAAGCGGGCGGATCTCCGGCACGCCGATGACCGCGGTGTGCGTGCAGGCGCCCTGCCCCCAGCCGGCTGCCACCTACACGCCCACCATCACGGTGACCGACAGCCATGGCACGCAGGCCTCGTCACCGCTCACGCTCGCGGTGGCGGCCAAGATCTCTGCGTTGAAGGTCACCACCACAGGAGGCGGCTCCGGGCACGTCACCTCCAGCCCGGCCGGGATCACCGGCTGCGGTACGCCGGGCGGTGTTTGCGAGGCCTCCTACGACGACGGCACCGTGGTGACGCTCAGCGCGCAGCCGGCCGCCGGCTCGGAGTTCGCCGGCTGGTCGGGAGGCTGCTCAGGCACGGGTGCTTGCCAGGTCACGATCGGAGCCGGCACGACGCCGACCGCGCGTTTCGAGAAGACGCCGCCGGCAGGCCCGGGGCCGTCGACCGGCAGCCCGTCGCCCACCCCGGGCCCGGCCCGCCCGCGGGCCCGCGCGCAGCTCCGGATCAAGCAGCTGCGCGCGAAGCCCGTCCGGACGCGATGCGCGCACCGGCGGGTCTGCACCAAGCTGTCGATCACGGTCGAGGGCACCATCGCCAAGGAAGCCCGCGGCACCGTCAGCATCAAGATCGGCGCTCGCGTGCACGGACGACTGAAGACCCTGACCCAGCGAGCACGAATCCTCAACGGTCGCTGGCACATGCGGATCCTGCTCTCCGGAGTCGACCGCAACCCCAAGGGGACCATCTCCATCACCACCCGCTTCGCCGGGAGCGCCGGCGTGGGAAGCGACCAGGTCACGCGTCGCGTCAGGGTCCGGTAGAGCGCGTCATGACCGCGACGTACACCTTCGACGTCTTCTCCAGCCTCGACGGCTTCGGCTCTGTCGACGGCGGCAACTGGGGCGGATACTGGGGCAAGCAGGGCCCCGAGCTGCTCGACCACCGCCTCGCGTCGTTCGACGCCGAGCAGCGGATGGTCTTCGGGGCGAACACGATCCAGCTGTTCGCGGACATGCTGGCCGACAGCACCGAGGAGTCCGAGGTGCGCGACCCGTGGGTCACCCGGATGTGGAACATGCCGGCCACGGTCGTGTCGACCACGCTTGAAGGCCCGCTCGACTGGCCGGACGCGACCGTCGTCAGCGGCGACGCCATCGACGTCGTCGCCCGGCTCAAGGAGGAGTCCGACGTGCCGCTGCGCTCGCACGGCAGCCTGTCGATGAACCGAGCGCTGATGGCCGCCGGCCTGGTCGACCGCGTCCAAGTGACGCTCTTTCCCGTGATCACCGGCCTGACCGGAGCGAGCCCGATCTTCCAGGGCGCCGCCGACTTCGACCTCGAGCTGATCGAGCGCCGAACGCTCGACGACAACATCCAAGAGCTCGTCTACCGGCCCACCCTGCACGTCTGAGCCGTCCTCGCCGCGGTACCGTCCCATCGGTGCTGCGCGTCGCCCGCCGGGAACCGTCTGCCGTCCTGCTCGCCGCCCAGCTCGCGGGCGTCCTGCTCTACCCGTTCATGGACAGCGAGGGCGTCGGCCGCGCGCTGTTCAGCGTGTTCGGTATCGCGATCCTCGGCCTCGTCGTGCTCGCGGTCCGCAGCACGCCGGGGCTGACGTGGATCGGCGTCGCGCTCGGCCTGCCGGCCACCGTGCTGCTGCTGATCCAGGCGATCACCGGCAGCGCAGACCTGTTGCCGTACTCGTCGGCGTTCGAGTCCGTCTTGTACTTCTACGCCGCGGGCGCGCTGATCGCCTACATGTTGGCCGACCACGTCATCACCCGCGACGAGCTGTTCGCCGTCGGCGCGACGTTCACGCTCGTTGCCTGGGCGTTCGCCTACCTCTTCACCGTGGTCCAGGCGATCGAGCCCGGCAGCTTCATCGCCGCCGTCGACCCGACCGGCGAGCGCAGCTGGATGGAGTTGCTGTTCTTGAGCTTCACGACGCTGTCGAGCACGGGCCTCAGCGATGTCGTGCCGGTCAAGGACTTCGCCCGCAGCGTCGTGATGCTCGAGCAGCTGGCCGGACTGGCCTACGTGGCGATGGTGGTCTCGCGCCTGGTCGGGCTGCTGGTGCTCAACCGGCGCGGCGACGCCGCGTAGTGCTTCCATGTCGAGAAGCTCTGACCGGCTCCGCTCACCAGGTGAAGGCCCACGACAGGCCTAACCCACGACACCAGGAGACCACCATGCCCAAGTACCTGCTGCTCAAGCACTACCGCGGCGGCCCGGAGCCGCACCATCCGTTCCCGCCGTTGGATCAGTGGGCGCCCGAGGACGTCGAGGCGCACTTCGCCTTCCTGCGGCATGTCGGCGAGCTGCTGCGGGAGAACGGCGAGTACGTCGACGGGCAGGCGCTCACGCCGGCGCAGACCTGGGTGCGCTACGGCGGCCCGGACGCCGCGCCGGTCACCACCGACGGCCCACTGCCCGAGACCAGCGACCTCGTGGCGGGCTGGTACATGGTCGACGTCG
>JBEVLC010000405.1:0-7544 GCA_040509415.1 Baekduia sp.
GTGGCGCCGACCTGCGACTTGATGTCGTCGCCGATGATCGGGAGGCCGGCCTTCTTGAAGCGCTTGTCCCAGTAGTCCTCGCGGGCGATGAAGACCGGGATGCAGTTCACGAAGCCGCAGCCGGCCTCGAGGATCTGCTCGACGTACCACTTGGTCGCCTGCTCAGAGCCGACCGGGAGGTAGGAGACGACGACGTCGGTGCGGGTCTCCTTGAGGATCGAGACGATGTCGGCGGTCTCGCCGGGCGCCTTGTCGATCTTCTGGGAGAGGTACTTGCCAAGGCCGTCGTGCGTCATGCCGCGGTAGACCGGCACGCCCAGCTTCTTCGGGACCTTGTTGGTGAACTTGATCGTGTCGTTCGGCTTGGCCCAGATCGCCTGCGCGAGGTCCTTGCCGACCTTCAGCTTGTTGATGTCAAAGGCGCACGTGAACTCGATGTCGCGGGGGTGGTAGCCGCCGAGGTCGTTGTGCATGAGACCGGGGATGGTCTCGTTGTTCTTGTCGTCGGCGTAGTGGTAGACGCCTTGGACGAGCGAGTTCGCGCAGTTGCCCACGCCGATGATCGCGACACGGACCTTGTCGCGCTGGTAGCGCGCCGAGCCGTTGGTCGCGGGAGCGGCCGCCGTCTTCTTGGGGGCCGTGATGCCGTTGGTGCCGATGGTGCTCAAGGGGGAGTTGCCTTTCTCGGAAGTCTCGGGATCAACTATCCCGTGGTCGCGCCGGGGTTACAGCGGCGCGGGCTCGGTCAGGGCCTTCCGAACATGGAAGATGCGCTGCAAGACGGTGATCGTGCTGAGGCCCGCGAGGACGTACACAGCGGGCGCCAGCAGCTCGAAGTCTGCCAGACCGGCGCCTTTGGCGAACAGCAGGCCGACGCTGAGGATGACGACGCGCACCGCGCGGGTCGCGATCCCGACCTTGCACTCGACCCCCAGCGCCTCGGCCCGGGCCCGCGTGTAGGAGACCATCAGCGACGCCAGGACGGCGACGACGCAGGCCGCGACGGCGAACTGCATGTCGCGCGCGGCGAAGTAGGCGGCGACCGTCGTCAGGACGACGCCCTCCTCGATCCGGTCCAGCGTCGAGTCCAGGAACGCGCCGAACGGCGTCCCCTTGCCCGACATCCGCGAGTAGCGGCCGTCGAGCGTGTCGCAGACCGAGCCGATGATGAAGACCACGCCGGCGAGGAAGAAGAGGCGCTCGGCAACGAGCACGGCGGCGACGACGCAGAGCACGAAGCCCGTCAGCGAGATCGCGTTGGGCGTGAGGCGTGACTCGATCAGCCGGTTGCGGACGAGCTCGCGACGCTCGCGCGAAGAGGGTGGCATGGACATGTGGAGGGAGTTCTAAGCCGTGACTTTGGCGGGCGAGAAGGCCCACGCTTCGGGGCGCTTCTGCGCGAGCCACCGCGCAGCGTAGAAGCTCACGGCCGCGGTCGCCGCGCCGAGGACCGCGTCGAGCACCCAGTGGTTGCCCGTGGCGACGACGGTCCAGACGAGGATCAAGGGGTAGATCGCCCAGAAGACCTTGGCCGGACGCCACGTGCACATCTGGGCCAGCGACCACCCGATCAGCAGCGCGTTGCAGCAGTGCATCGACGGGACGGCGGCGTACGGGTTGAACAGCGCGTTGACCTTGACGTCGTTGTGGTCGACGCCGGTGAAGTCCGACACCGTGTCCGTGAAGCCCAGCTCCGGGAAGAACCGCGGTGGGGCGGTCGGGTAGAGCACGTAGCCGATCAGCGCGATGCCCATGGCGACCATGAACATGTTCCGCACGAAGTAGAAGCGCTCGTTGTGGAACAAGTAGATGTAGATCAACGCGGCCAGGCAGATCGTGGTCTGCGCGTTGATGTAGATCCAGCTCGCGACATCGGTCGCGAATCCCCAGCCGCTGGTCCATGACTGGATGGTCGGCTCGATGAAGAGCCCGGTGGCCTGCTCGATCGAGATCAGGTCCCGCGCGTGCTGGAACGCCGTCGTCGCGCCCTGCGGATCGTCGATGGCGCCGCGCGTCAGCCGGTAGGCGTAATACGCCGTCGCGAAGAGCGCGATCTGGCGCAGAACGTCGAGCGGACCGTTCGGGAAGACCTTCCCCATGAGTCGTGTGAGACCGACCGGCATGAAGCGGGCGATGTTATCGACCTGATACCGCGCCACGCAGTAGGGCTGCCCGCACCTAACAGCCCCTAACCGGGCACTGCGGCGCTCAGCCGCTGCAGCGTGGCGAGCTCGCCCGGATGCGACCGGTCGCGAAGTCGGTGGCCAGCCGGATCCTGCCCGGCCGGCGCACCTCGATGGCCGTCCAGAGGTCGTCCACCGGGCCCTGGTCGCCGGCCCCGGCCGGGCGATCGGGCAGCACGCAGCCCACGCCCTGGACGACGCGCCAATAGGGCGTGAAGCGCACCTTCAGGACGACGCGTCCGGCACGCGGGACATCGAGGTCGACGCTGTCGTGCCCGAGCGCGACGACGCGTGCGCCGGTGGCCAACGGCGTCGGGTCGCTGACGGCGAACACCCGCCAGTGCGCGTCGCGGAACACCTCGCGCAGCCCGGGCACGTCGCCGTTGCGGATGCGCTTGGCCTCAGCGGCGGCGGAGTAGTCGATCGGGGCGTCGGCGAGCGCGACGTAGCGGACGGCGTTGGCGTGCAGCCAGTTCAGATAGCGCTGCCCGGTGAGCCGCCGCCCGTCGTAGAAGAGGCCGTTGACTTTGCGGTCCAGCTGGCGCTCCCAGCCGCGCGCCAGCGGGACCGTCGGCGCGACCCGCGCCGACTCCCAGTGGTTGTCGGTGAACGGGATCTCGATCCGGAACGGGCCCTCGGCCGCCTGCCGGCCATGGAGGAAGCCCAGCATCCCGTCGTAGTAGGAAGCGTGCACCGACGCGTCGCCGCTGGCGCGCACCACGTCGTCGACGGGTGACGACCACTGCCAGTACAACAGCGGGAGTACCAGCAGCATCAGCGCCCGGCGGCGCTGCGGCCACAGCGTCAGCGCCGCCAGCGGGCCGGCGAACAGCGCCCCGAGGCGCACCGCGTTGCCGCCCATAGGCGTGGTCAGCACGGCGCTGAGCACGAGCAGGATCGCGTACAGGCCGAGCCCGATCCGCAGCTCCGGCGCGGCCGAGCGCCACAGCACCGCGATCACCAGCAGCGTCCCAGCCAGCGTCGGCCAGAAGGCGCTTGGGGTGAACGGAAAGCTGCCGCCCTCAGGGAAGAGGACCGAGAGCGCGAGCGCCGGCGTGAGCGTTGCGGCGAGCAGGGCGGCCGTGGCCCCGGCGCGCCGCTGCGGGATCCCCCAAGCCAGCAGGACGATCGCCAGGAACGCCGCGGCGACCGGACTGGCCAGCGCGGCGGCCACGCCCGCGACCGCGCACCACACCAGCCGCCCGCGGGCCAGCGCGAGGACGGCGAGCAGCGCGAACGCGACGCCGAGCGCGAAGGTCAGCCGTCCGGTGACCAGCGAGACCATCGTCGCGACCGCGAACCAGGAAGCCGCCGCCCGCCCGCCGCGCATGTCGGCGACGATCCGCTCGAACGCCCACGCCGACACGACCGCCGCGACCGCGCCCACCAGCTGCGGCGAGGTCAGCGCCGCCAGCGGCGGGAAGAGGATCGAGTACGCCGGGTTGTGGTGGCCGCCGTACCAGGCGTTGTCCCACAGCACGAAGCCGTGGTGTTCGAACAGCCACGTGCGGTAGCTCTGAGCCGCGAGGTCGGCGCTCGGCGGGTCGACGAGCAGGTAGATCGCCGCCAGGACAGCGGCCACCAACCACGCTGGGAATGTGCGGAGGCGCGTCAAGCGCCGCCGAGCGTACGACCTAGGAGCTGAAGTCCGCGGTGATGGCGTTGCCGCGCTGCCCACCCAGCGAGCCGTAGATGCGGCCGACGCCGACACGGCGCAGACGGCCGTTCATCAGCACGGTGCGATGCGGTGCGGAGCGCAGCCAGAGCCGCAGCAAGGACTTGGCGTTGACCCCGGAGCCGTCGGGCGCCCAGGCCAGCGTCTCGCCGTAGGTGCGGCGCTTGCCGGCACGCTGCAGGCGCGTGGAGAAGGAGGAGCCGTCGAAGGACGAGTGGCTCAAGGCGTTGTACTTGAGCATCAGCGAGGAGTGGCGCCGGGCGACGCGCGTCAGCGGCGCGGTCAGCTTGACCGGGCGCAGGCGATGGGCGCGGCGGACCCGGTTGATCTCGCGGACGATCGCGATCTCGGCGGTCGAGGCCGCGACGTAGGCGGGTGGGGGTGGGGGCACGGCGACGGGCAAGGGGGCTCAGGTCTCCTGGTCCGGGTGGTCGGATTCGGGGATTGGGCTGGTCCATGCCCGCACGACGTCGACGGCCGCAGAACGGCGACCGTTCCGGGTTCGGGACGTGACGGACATCCCCTGCCGGAGCTGGGGACCCTATCCACACACTCCGATCGACCGCATGTCTATCCCGTGAAGCCCTGCAACGCGCCAACCGTGGGTACGCTGGGCGCGGATGCGGATCCTCTGCGTGGGAGAGGCGCTCGTCGACTTGGTCTGCGAGCGTCCGGTGGCCTCGATCTCTGAGGCCGATGCCTTCGTGCCGCGCTTCGGCGGCGCGATCGCCAACGTGGCGGTGACCGCCGCCCGGCGTGGCGCCGATGTCGCGCTGGCCGGCGGCGTGGGCACCGACGCGTGGGGCACGTGGCTGCACGAGCGCCTGGCGGCCGAGGGCGTCGACCTGACCTGGTTTGACCGGCGTGAGGAGATTGCCACGCCGGTCGCGTTCGTCACGCTTGACGCCGACGCTCAGCCGTCGTTCGCGATCTACGGGGAAGGGCTACGCACCGCGATCACCGGGCTGGGAGATCGCTTGCTGGAGGCCGTCGACGCATGCGACGCGCTTTTCTTCTCGTCCAACACGCTCGTGGATGAGGACGAGCGCGCGGCGACGCTCGCCGCTCGCAGCCGCGCGCTGGCCACCGGCAAGCCGATCATCGTCGACCCCAACCTGCGGCTGAACCGCTGGCGCTCGCGGTCGTCTGCGGTCGAGGTGGTCGGGCCGTGCGTCGAAGGCGCCTTCCTCGTCAAGTGCAACGAGGGCGAGGCGCTGGCGCTGACCGGGGAGCTGGACGTGCAGGAGGCCGCGGCGTCGCTGCTGGCCGCGGGTGCCCAGCACGTCGTGGTCACCCGCGGCGCCGACGGCGCGCTGCTGCGCGGCGGCGGTCTGGACCGTGACGTGCCCGGCGTTCCCGCACAGCCCGTCGACGCCACCGGCGCCGGCGACGCGGTCACCGGCGTCCTGCTCGCGGCGCTGGCCCGCACCGGGTTCTACCCCGCCGCGTTGGCGGCGATGCTGCCCGACGCGGTCGCCGAGGGGGCGCGGGCGGTCGAGCGCTACGGGGCGCTCTCTTGAGCAGCGAGAAGCTCGCCACAGTTCCGCGCGACGCATGGCGCGCGCCGACACGCGTCCGGACGGCACGGCTGCGCGAGAAGCTGCGCGACGTCTACGGCGTCCCGATCGCGCCGCCGCACGAGGACCCGCTGGCCGAGCTGGTCCTGACCGTGCTGTCGCAGTCGACCAACGACCGCAACCGCGACGTCGCGTTCCTGCGTCTGCGCGATCGCTTCGACACGTGGGACGCGGTGCGCCACGCGCCGGTCGCCGAGGTCGAGGAGGCGATCCGGCCAGGCGGGATCTCCAAGGTCAAGTCCCAGCGGATCCACGACATCCTGGTCGCGATCGAGGACGCCAATCGTGCCGACGGTCTCGACCTGGGCTGGATGCGCGAGGCGCCCGTCGCCGAGTCGCGCGACTTTCTCTGCGCGCTGCCGGGCGTCGGGCGCAAGACCGCGGCCTGCGTCCTGCTGTTCTCCTATGGGTTGCGCGACGTGCCGGTCGACACGCACGTCTCGCGCGTCGGGATGCGGCTGCACCTGCTGCGTCCGGGCGCGCCGTTCGAGGAGCTTCACGACGAGATGCTGGCGCTGACGCCTCCGGGCGCGGAGCTGGAGTTCCACGTCAACCTGCTGCGTCATGGCCGGCGCACGTGCCACGCGCAGCGGCCATCATGTAGCACTTGCATCCTGAGATCGTCGTGCCCGGAACGGCGCGCGTAGCCCTCGCCACCTGCGCGGCCTTCCCCGACGGGGATGCCGACGACGCCGGTCTGCCCGCGGCGATCGACGCCGACGTGACGTTCGCGGTCTGGGACGACCCGGCGGTCGACTGGGCGGCGTTCGATCTCGTCATCGTGCGCTCGACCTGGGACTACCAGGGGCGGCGCGACGCCTTCCTGACCTGGGCGCGCGGGATCGGCGATCGGCTCGTCAACCCGCCCGACGTCTTGGCCTGGAACACCGACAAGCGCTACCTGCACGAGCTGGCCGCGGCCGGGTTGCCGGTCGTGCCGACCACGTTGGTCGCGCCCGGCGCGCCGTTCACGGCGCCCGCGGGCGAGTACGTGGTCAAGCCGACGGTCAGCGCCGGGTCGCGCGACACCGCGCGCTTCACCGACGGCGAGGACGCGCGCGCCACCGCGCTCGTCGCGGCGATCCACGCGAGCGGACGGACCGCGATGGTCCAGCCCTACGTCGCCTCGGTCGACGCCCGTGGCGAGACCGCGCTGCTGTTCTTCGACGGCGCCTTCTCGCACGCGATCTACAAGGGGCCGCTGCTGCGCCCCGGCGCCGAGCCGACCTCCGAGGTCTTCGCCGCCGAGACGATCGAGCCGCGAACGCCGACAGATGCCGAGCTGGCGGTCGCCAAGCAGATCATCGAGGGTGCGGCCCGACGGCTCGGCACCGGCCCGCCGCTCTACGCGCGCATTGATCTCGTCGAGGACGTCGGCGGCGCTCCGCTGCTGCTGGAGCTTGAGCTGACCGAGCCGTCGCTCTTCTTCGCCGGCGACCCCGCGCGGCTCGCGCGCTTCGCGGCCGCCGTCCAGCGGCGCCTCGCCTCGCCCTGAGATCTACTACAGTGTGGCTAAGATTTTCGACCCCCTCTCGTAGTAGGCAGAAAAGGAGCCACTCCCCACATGGGCAAGACCATCGGCATCGACCTCGGCACGACGAACTCGTGCATGGCCGTCCTCGAGGGCGGCGAGCCGACCGTCATCGAGAACGCTGAAGGCGGTCGCACCACCCCGTCGGTCGTCGCCTTCGCACAGAGCGGCGAGCGCCTCGTCGGCACCGTCGCCAAGCGCCAGGCCGTCACCAACCCGCAGAACACCGTCTTCTCCGTCAAGCGCTTCATGGGCCGCAAGGAGGCCGAGGTGCGCGAGGAGGAGTCGATCGTCCCCTACAAGGTCGTCTCCGGCCCCAACGGCGACGCACGGATCGACGCCGGCGGCAAGCAGTACAGCCCGCCGGAGATCAGCGCGATGATCCTCGCCAAGCTCAAGGCCGACGCTGAGGCCTACCTCGGCGAGTCCGTCGACGGCGCCGTCATCACGGTCCCCGCCTACTTCAACGACGATCAGCGCCAGGCGACCAAGGACGCCGGCAAGATCGCCGGCCTCGACGTCAAGCGCATCATCAACGAGCCGACGGCCGCCTCGCTGGCCTACGGCCTCGACAAGGA
>JBEVLC010000406.1:0-10764 GCA_040509415.1 Baekduia sp.
GTGGGGTGGTGACGCGCTGCGGGCCACCCTCCCACAGGTACTCGCCTTCATCTGCGGGGTGGATGCCCGAGATGACTTTGACAAGCGTGGACTTGCCGGCGCCGTTGTCACCGACGAGGCCAACGACCTCGCCGGGCATGACCCGGAAGTCCACGCCGTTCAGCGCTCGTACCGCGCCGAATCTCTTGGTGATCCCCCGCATCTCCAGCAGGGGCGTGGTCTCCGCCATCTCGGGCTTCCTCTCCTTCGTCGCTACTGGCCGATGCCGGCGGACGTGCAGTCGGCCTTGTACTGACCGGTGCAGATCTGGTCGGCGGTCCAGAAGCCATCCTTGATGATGGTGTCGTTGATGTTGTCGACGTTGACTGCCACCGGGTTCAGCAGCACGGACGGAACCTTGCCCGAGCCGTTGTCGGTCGAGCCGTTGACGACGTTGCCCGTCGGCTGCTTGCCCTGCAGCAGGTCGTAGGCCAGCTGCGCGGCCGCCTCGGCCTCGGGCTTGATCGCCTTGTAGACGGTCATGTACTGCTGGCCGGCGACGATGCGCTGTACGCCCGCGAGCTCCGCGTCCTGACCGGTGGTCGGAATCTTGGTCGGGTCGACGCCGTTGCCCTTCATCGCGGCGATGGCACCGCCGGCGTTGCCGTCGTTGGCGGCGTAGACGCCCACGAACCCGTTCTTGCCGAGCGCGGTGATCGCCTGCTCCATCTCGGTCTGGGCCTTGTCAGGGGACCAGTCCGGGGTGTCGTACTCCTTGGCGACCTTGAACGAGCTCTTGTCGAGGACGCTGTGGGCGCCCCGTTTAAACAGCTTCGCGTTGTTGTCGGTCGGCGCGCCGTTGATCATGACCAGCGAGCCGCTCGTCTTGCCGTCCTTCTTGAGCTTGTCGACCAGGCTCTGGGCCTGGAGGACGCCCACCTTCTCGTTGTCGAACGAGATGTAGTAGTCGACCGGCGCGCCGGTGATCAGGCGGTCATACGAGATGACCGGGATCTTGGACTGCTTGGCACGCGTGACGATCGCGGCCGCCGAGGCGGAGTCGACCGGGTCGAGCACCATCACCTTGGCGCCGTTGGTGATCGCGGCCTCGGCCTGTTGCTGCTGCTTGGAGGCGTCCTGATCGGCGTTGGAGTAGATGATCTCGCAGTCCGGGCAGATCGCGTTGAGCTTCTTGGTGAAGTTCGGACGGTCCTGGGACTCGTAGCGGGCCGTCTTGGACTCCGGCAGGAGCAGAGCGATCTTGCCGCTCTTGGCGCCATCGCTGGACGCCGACGTGCTCGAGCCAGAGCTCGAGCTGCTGTCGTTGTCGTCGCTGCCACAGGCGGCGACGCCGAACGTGAGGGCTGCGGCCACGATGACCGATACCCATTTCGTACTACGCATGGAAAGCACGCTCCTCCTCGAGGTGCAGGGGACAGGGACTAGCAAAAGTGAGGGTCACGCCTGGACCTCCGTGAGGTGGCCAGCGGGCGTCGAGAAGGTCTCTGCGTCTTGGAGGACCAGGGCGAGCGCGCCGAGCACCTGTGCGCGGTCGCCGAGTGGGCCGTGGTGGATCTCGACGTCGTCGCCGGCGCTGGAGATCGCGTGGCGCTGGCACTCGTGGCGCAGCGGGTCGAGCAGGATGTCGCCGCAGGCCGCCATCTCGCCGCCGACGACAATGCGGCTCGGGTTCAGCAGGTTGACGAGGTTGGCGACGGCACGGCCGATGTGGCGGCCGGCGTCGGCGACGACGCGCGTCGCCGCTGGGTGGCCGTCGAGCGTGAGCGCCACGACGCGGCCGAGCGTGAGGTCGGCGCCGAGCGTGGGCCGCAGGAGCTCGACCGTGGCGGCGCCGCTGGCCAGCGTCTCCAGGCAGCCGCGGTTGGCGCAGCGGCAGACCGGGCCGTGTTCGTCGATGATCGTGTGGCCGATCTCGCCCGCGGTGCCACCGGCGCCGACGTAGAGCCGGCCGCCGAGGACCAGCCCGGCGCCGATGCCGGTCGCGAGCTTGAGGTAGATCATGTCCTTGACGCCGTCGCCGGCGCCCCAGACGTGCTCGGCGAGCGCGCCGAGGTTGGCGTCGTTGTCGACGCGGACCGGCAGGCCGAGAGCGTCGCTCATCGCGCGCGCCGCCTCGACACCGACCCAGCCGGGGAGGATCGAGGTCGAGCCGACGGTGCCGGTGTCGGCGTGGATCGGGCCCGGGAGGCCCATCCCGACGCCCAGCACACAGCCGCGGTCGACGCCCGTCTCGGCCAGCGCGGCGTCGACGAGGCCACTCGCCGCTTCGATGCCCTGCTCGGCGCGGTGGTCGCTCGGCAGCTCTTGGCGCATCTCGGCGAGGACGGTATGGCCGAGGTCTGCCACAGCCACCGTGACGTGGGTCTTGCCGAAGTCGACGCCGACGGCGGCGCCCGCGCGGCGGTCGAGGGAGACGAGGACCGGTGGTCGCCCGCCCTGGGCACCCGGTGCGGCGGAGTGGTCGACGCGCTCGGCGACGAGGCCGTCGCGGACGAGATCGCCGATCAGCGAGGAGACGGTCGTGCGCGACAGGCCGGTGCGCCGGGCAAGCTCGGCGCGACTGGTGATCCCTGCGACGCGAAGTGCGCTGAGCACTCGTCTTCGGTTTCGCTCACGCAGGGACTCAAGCGATCCGGAACCCTCATCACCCATCTCGTGATCGACCATCTCACGGTCGTCCGAGGTTTGTCAAGAGGTAGTGCGAACTCGACAATCAGTACGCAACAGTTTGTTCATGGCGCGTTCGAACTCCCCGCCGACCGGGTGGTCGTGGGTGAGGTTGCTGACCATCGGCGTTCGGCAGAGGTTCGGTCCGCATCCGGACGGGTGGACGTCCGTACGACTGGGCTTCACCCGCGGCATCCTGCTGCCGACTTTCAGGGAGTGATGCCCGGCATCTCCCGTCGCCAAAACCTGTCGCCCCGTAGCGAGGCCGGCTTCGCGCTGATCGAGGTCATGGTCAGCGCGGTGCTGCTCGTCATCCTCGCCCTGTCGACGCTGTCGGTCATCGACCGCGCCCAGGCGACGTCCTCGAACAACCGCTCGCGCGACGTGGCCGCTCAGCTCGCTCAGTCCGAGCAGGACGTCATCCGCCAGATGCCGATCACGGCACTCGCCGGCGGCTATCACACCGCCAACGTCCCGACGAAGGTCGGCGAGATCACCTACTCGGTCAGCTCGGACGCGGAGTGGGTCACCGATAGCGGCGGCGCCGTGACCTGCTCGACCAGCGGGCGCGTCGCCTATCTGAGAAGCACCAGCACGGTCACGTGGCCGGGCATGGGCTCGATCAAGCCCGTGACGGCGGATGCGATCGTCGATCCGGGCGTTGCCGCGCTGGGCGCCAACAAGGGCGCGCTGACCGTCCTGCTCAGCAAGGCCGACGGCACCGGCACCGAGGGCATCGGCGTGACGGCCGGCGGCGTCTCGTCGGTGACCGATGAGAACGGCTGCGCTGTGCTCGCCAACCTCGACTCCGGGCCGCAGACGCTGACCTACAGCGCACCCGGCTACGTCGACAAGGACAGCAACCCCGCTCCCAGCAAGCCGGTCACGATCGGCGCCGGCACGATCGCGCAGGCCAGCGGCTCCTATGACGTCGCAGCGACGATCAACACGACGATCAAGGACGACGCGACGCCGACGCCGAACGTCGCCAAGTGGGGGAGCGTGGCGCTGGATCACGCACAGCGCTCGACGCCGACCCTCTTCTCGACGCTGACCGACTCCACCAAGGCCAACGCGTCGACCACCGTGTTCCCGTTCTCATCGTCCTACAAGGCGTTTGTCGGCAACTGCACGGGCAACGATCCGTCGAACACGCTGTACACCAACGCAGGGGCGGCTCCAGGAACCCAGGTCAACCCGGGCCAGACGAAGTCCGTCACGTTGACCATGCGCAACGTGACGCTGAACCTCGGCACGACCGCGATCGCCAATGCCTCGAGCATCTTGGTCACGCCGGAGACGGGCGCGCCGTCGATGGCGCCCACGGCTCCCGCCGCGGCCTGCACGGGCACCGTTGCCATCACCGGTCTGACGGCTGACGCGAGCGGGGTGCTCAAGTTCCCGCTCCCTTACGGCGTGTGGCGGGTGTGCGCCTCCAAGATCATGTCTGGCAACGGTCAGTACCAGCAGCAGAAGACGGGCAGCTGGGGCACGACCGGCGGCACGGCGCCGCTGGTGGTCACCACGCCGACCACGACCGGCACCTACGTTCCCGACATCACGGCGACCCTCAGCTATTCGGGCACCACGGGCAACAAGGGCACCACAGCACCCACGACATGCTGATGACCGTCCGCCGCCTCCGCAGCGACCAGTCCGGCTTCAGCCTGGTCGAGCTCCTGATGTCGATGGCCCTTGGGTCGATCGTGCTCGCTGCGCTGCTGACCGTCTTCCTCAACGGCGTCACCGGCGCGGTGCGGACCAGCGATCGCGTCGAGGCGCTGCAGCGCGGGCGCGTCACGATGGATCGGGTCGTCACGCTGCTCAACTCACAGATCTGCCTGCTCAAGCCTGACGGGACCGGGCAGCCGCCGATCCTCGACGGTCAGAACAGCTCGGTCACGTTCTACGCGACGCTCGGCGCGGTCGACAGCGACCCGACGATCTACCGGGTGCGGTACGACTCGGGGACCAAGCGCCTGTACGAGGAGCAGTTCTTGCCCGTCCGCAGCGGCAGCACGCTCACCTACCCGACCTATCCGGCGACGCCCAACTCCTCGCGCGTCATCGGGACCAACATCCTGCCGACGACCGCGGGTGCGCCGATCTTCAAGTACTTGCAGTTCGTTACCACCGCCGGGCCCACGCTCGGCATGGTCGACACGACGCCACTCACCCCGCCGCTGAGCTCGACGGCGCAGTTCGCGGCCGTCCGCATGACGATCTCGTTCGTGACCCAGCCGGAGCACACGACCGGCAGCACGAACGATGTCCGTGCGACATCGCTTGACGGTGTCGCCACGGTGGGGAGCGCCAATGCCGGTGAGCCGGCGAAGGGAGTCAACTGCTGATGTGGATCCTGGGAATCGCGCGCGCGTTGCGCCACAAGGCAGGACGCCAGGACGGCTTCACGATGGTCAACGTGATGTTCGCGATGATGGCGCTCGGCGCCATCACCACCTCGGCGTGGGCCCTGACGACCGCCGATATCCCGATGGCGCGGGCCGACCAGGACCACAAGCGTGCCTACGAGGCTGCCCAAGCGGGCCTGCAGTGGTACGCCTACCAGCTCGACCGCGACTCCGCCTATTGGACGAAGTGCGATACCGCGCAGATCTCCGCCGGCGTGCCGGCGCCGGTCAACATCGAGGGCGCCAACCCGCGCAAGTGGGGCACCCTGCCCAGCGGGGCCTCGTACTCGCTCGAGATCATGAAGAAGCGTGACAGCAGCGGGAACGCGACGATCGCCTGCTCGACCTCCAACGCCGTCGGCACGGCCCTGCAGGACAACACGCTGCGCATCCGCTCGACCGGCAAGGCCAACGGGCAGACCCGCAGCGTCGTCGCGACCTTCAAGCGCCGCAGCTTCATGGACTTCGTGTACTTCACCAACAGCGAGGCCCAGGACCCGATCGTCGGCGGTGGCACCGACGCCCAGTGCAGCGCGCAGCGCAGCGCGACGCGCAGCGCCAACTGCACCGAGATCACGTTCGTCGGCCCCGACGTCGTGAAGGGACCGTTGCACACCAACGACGCCAGCGTGCTGACCGCCGGCGGCACGATCCAGTTCGGGCGTGACGGCAAGAACGACGCCTTCGAGGTCAACGGGCCGTCGCCGGGCTATGTCGGCAGCGGCTCACCGGTGTTCAAGGGCCCGCAGAAGTTCATGGCCGGCCAGATGGACCCACCGCCGGGTAACAGCGCGTTGAAGGCGCTGGCGACCGGCTGGCTCTTCAACGGCGACACGTGCCTGGTCTTCAAGACCGACCAGACCGTCGACATCTACCAGAATCAGAACTGGGCGCTGTCGGGCAAGGTGACGTGCAACACGTCCAACGGCGGCACGATGGTCAACCGGCCGCTCACGGGCGTCAACGCACCGCCCAACGGCGTCATCTACGTGCAGACCGACCCGGCCGTGGTGCCGAGCAACTGCGGCTATGACCGCTACCAGCGCTACCTCAACGACAAGGCGTGCGGTGACGTCGCCGTGTCCGGGACGTACGGCACCAACATCACGGTTGCCTCCGAGAACGACATCGTGGTCAACGCCGACATCAAGCAGAAGTCTGGCAGCGACTCCATGATGGGGCTGGTGGCGACGGGGTTCGTCCGCGTCTACCACCCGATCACGGGCATCCAGTCCAGCAGCTGCGGCTCCACCAACACCACGCTGGCGGGCTTCACGGCCATCCAGCAGATCGATGCGGCGATCCTCTCGCTCGCGCACTCGTTCATGGTGGACAACTACAATTGTGCCGATTCTGAGGGCACGCTGACCGTCAACGGCGCGATCGCGCAGTCCTACCGCGGCGTTGTCGGCACCGGCAACGGCAGCACCGGCTACATCAAGAACTACAACTACGACGATCGCCTGAAGATCCGCGAGCCGCCGAACTTTCTCGACCCGATCAAGACCAGCTGGCGCATCGTGCGCCAGGTCGAGCAGAAGCCGGCGACCAAGACGCCCTAGTAGGCGGGGCTGCAGCGAGCGGGTCTGAGCGGGCGGCTAACCTCAAGGCATGCCGCCCTTCCGCCTCGACGCCGCCTACAGCCCCATGGCCGATCAGCCGCAGGCGATCGACGGGATCGTCAAGGCGCTCGGCGCGGGCGTGCCGATGACGACGCTGCTGGGCGCGACGGGCACCGGCAAGACGATGACGATGGCGTCGGTGATCGAGCGTGTGCAGCGCCCGACGCTGGTCATGGCCCACAACAAGACGCTTGCGGCCCAGCTGTGCAACGAGTTCCGCAGCTACTTCCCCGACAACGCGGTCGAGTACTTCGTCTCCTACTACGACTACTACCAGCCCGAGGCCTACGTCCCGAGCAAGGACCTGTACATCGAGAAGGACTCGGCGATCAACGAGGAGATCGACCGCCTGCGCCACGCGGCGACGGCCGCACTCTTCGGTCGCCGCGACGTGATCATCGTCGCGTCGGTGTCGGCGATCTTCGGCCTCGGCTCGCCCGAGACCTACAACGACAACCTGGTCCTGCTCAAGAAGGGCGAGGAGGTCGACCGCGACCAGCTGCTGCGCAAGCTCGTGACGATCCAGTACAACCGCAACGACCAGGCGCTGGGGCGCGGCACGTTCCGGGTCCGGGGCGAGGCGCTGGAGGTCTTCCCGGCCTACAGCGAGCGCACCGCCTACCGCGCGACGTTCTTCGGCGACGAGGTCGAGGCGCTGCAGGAGTTCGACCCGCTGACCGGCGAGCTCGTCCACGGCGACATGGAGCACGTCGGCATTTGGCCCGCATCGCACTACAACGTGCGCGAGGGCACGGTCGAGAAGGCGGTCGAGGAGATCGGGCGCGAGCTCAACGCGCGCTGCGCCGAGCTGGAGGCCGAGGGCAAGCTGCTGGAGTCCCACCGCCTGCGCCAGCGCACGCAGTACGACATGGAGATGCTGCGGGAGATGGGCTTCTGCAACGGCATCGAGAACTACTCGCGGATCCTCGACGGGCGGATGCCGGGCGACCGGCCGTACTGCCTGCTGGACT
This sequence comes from Baekduia sp., assembly GCA_040509415.1. Taxonomy (GTDB): domain Bacteria; phylum Actinomycetota; class Thermoleophilia; order Solirubrobacterales; family Solirubrobacteraceae; genus Baekduia. The sequence goes on from JBEVLC010000406.1 coordinate 7,672, forward strand.
ACTACCCCGAGGACTTCGTCCTCATGATCGACGAGTCCCATCAGACCGTGCCGCAGATCGGCGGCATGTACGAGGGCGACCGCTCGCGCAAGCAGACGCTGATCGACTACGGCTTTCGGTTGCCGAGTGCGCTGGACAACCGGCCGCAGACCTTCGACGAGTTCCTGTCGATCACGCCGCAGATGCTGTTCGTCAGCGCGACGCCGGGCAACTACGAGCGCGCGCACTCCGGGGCAACGGTCGAGCAGATCGTGCGCCCGACGGGCATCGTCGACCCCGAGGTCGACGTGCGCGCGACGCGCAACCAGATCGACGACCTGATGAACGAGGTCCGCGAGCGCGTCGACCGCAACGAGCGCATCCTGGTCACGACGCTCACCAAGAAGATGAGCGAGGACCTCACCGACTACCTGCTCGAGATGGGGTTCAAGGTCCGCTACCTGCACTCCGAGGTCGACACGCTCGAGCGCATCCAGATCATCCGCGACCTGCGGCTGGGGGAGTACGACGTCCTGGTCGGCGTCAACCTCCTGCGCGAGGGGCTCGACCTCCCCGAGGTCTCGCTGGTCGCGATCCTCGACGCCGACAAGGAGGGCTTCCTCCGCGGTGAGACGTCGCTGATCCAGACCATCGGCCGCGCAGCGCGCAACGTCGACGGCAAGGTCATCATGTACGCCGACAAGGAGACGGCGGCGATGAAGGCCGCGCTGTCAGAGACCGACCGCCGCCGCGCGATCCAGCTCAAGTACAACGAGGACCACGGCATCACCGCGGCCTCGATCGTCAAGGGCATCAGCGACATGTCGGAGTTCCTGCAGGGCGAGAGCAAGACGCCCAAGGGCCGGCGCCGCTCCGATCGCAAGAAGGTCAAGACCGAGGCGATGACCTCGACCGAGCTCGACCGGACGATCATCGAGCTGGAGAAGGAGATGCTGGAGGCTGCCGAGGATCTGCGCTTCGAGTACGCCGCGCGGCTGCGCGACGAGATCCGGGAGCTGCGGCGGGACCTGCGGCAGCTAACGGACATGGAGGCGCCGGCGTAGGCTCGGTGGCGGCGATGCTCGCCGACGCGTTGTTGGAGTGGTACGGCCGCGAGGCGCGGGATCTGCCGTGGCGGGAGACGCGGGATCCGTACGCGATCCTGGTGAGCGAGGTGATGCTGCAGCAGACGCAGGTCGCGCGGGTTGTCCCGCGCTACCTCGCCTGGCTGGAGCGCTGGCCGACGCCGGAGGCGCTGGCGGCCGCGCCTGTCGCTGACGTGTTGGCGGAGTGGGTCGGGCTCGGCTACAACCGCCGCGCGCTGCGGCTGCGCGAGGCGTGCGCCGCGGTGGCCGAAGGCGGCTGGCCCGACGATCTGCGGACGCTGCCCGGCATCGGCCCGTACACGGCGGCGGCGGTCGGGGCGTTCGCGTTTGGGCGCGACGAGTTGCCGGTCGACACGAACGTCCGCCGCGTGCTGGAGCGCACGGGGTTCGTCCCGGCTCAGACGCCGCCGGAGCTCGGCCAGGCGCTCATGGAGCTGGGCGCTTTGGTTTGCCGCGCGCGCGAGGCGGCCTGCGGCGTCTGTCCGGTCGCCGCGTCCTGCGCGTCGGCGGGCGCGGTGGTCGTGGCGCCCCGCGGGCGCGCGGGCGACGGCATCGCGCGCGAGCGCTTCGAGGACTCCAATCGCTGGGTCCGGGGCCGGATCGTCGAGGCGCTGGCGGCGGACACTGAGCTCCCGGAGGGGATCGAGTTGGAGCGGTTGGAGCGGGCCATCGAGGGGCTGGTGCGCGACGGATTGGTGCGGCGCGGACCCGAGGGGCTCAGCCTTCCGACCTGATCGCTAGGGTTCGCGCCATGGCCCTGGATCGTCAAAGCATTGAGAAGCGCGACTTCCCCATCGGCCGGCGAGGCTACGAGCCCGAGGCGGTCGACGCGCACCTTGCGCGCATCGCCGAGGAGGTCGAGGAGCTGCGGCGCCGGTCGGGTGGCGCAGCCGCGTCCGGAGGGGCTTCGGCGAGCCCGGCGTCGCTCGCGCAGGCCGCTTCCGAGCAGGTCCGATCGATCGTTGAGGCCGCCGAGTCCAGCGCGGCGGCGATCGAGCGCGGCGCTCAGGACGAGGCGCTGAGGATTCGTGAGGAAGCCGAGTCCGACGCCCGCCAGACGCGCGACGAGGCTGTCGCTCAGAGCCAGGAGCAGGTCGGCAACGTCCGCTCCGTCACGACGCAGATGCTGCAGCGCGTCGATGCGATGGAGTCCGAGCTGGCCGGGCTGGTCGAGAGCTTGCGCACCGGCGCCAACCGCCTGACGGCCGACATGTCGCTGTTGGAAGGCGGCATGGGGGACCTGTACGACGCCGCCGGCCGTGGCGAGATCCCCGCGCCGAGCGCCGCTGCGCCCGCGACGCCGCGGGCCGCTGAGTCCGTGCCGCCACCGGCAGTCGCCGAGACGGCTGACGACGACGAGGTCGCGGATGAGGTGGAGGTCGTCGAGGACGTCGTCATCGAAGAGACCGTCGTCGAGGTGGTCACGCCGGTCGAGGCTGATGATGCGCCGGCCGAGAGCGACACCGAGGGCGCGCGCCTGGTGGCGCTGAACATGGCGCTCAACGGGACCTCCCGCGAGGAGACCGACCGCTATCTGGCCGAGAACTTCGACCTCACCGACCGCGGCGGGCTGCTGGACGAGGTGTACGCGACGGTCGAGCCCTAAGGCTCCGCAACTCTGCGGGGCCGGCGGAGTTCGGAGGCTGATGCTCCGTCTCTGCCTGTGCCTGCTGGTAGCGGGCGCGCTCCTGTTCGCGCCCGCCATCGCTCCGGCCGCGGACGCCGCCGTGCCGAAGGGCTTCTTCGGCGTCATGGTCAACGGGCCGCTCGACGACGCCAGCGTCGATCTGGACGCCCAAGCGGTGCGGATGAAGGCCTCGGGAGTGCAGTCCTGGCGCGTGGAGCTGGCGTGGGACCTGATCGAACCGGCGCCCGGGCAGTTCGCCTGGGCGAACAGCGACCGCAAGGTCCTGGCCGCGGCGCGGCAGGGGATCGACGTGTTGGGGTTGGTGCTGCGCGCGCCGGCGTGGGCCAACGGCGGCGACGCGGATCCGTTCGTGCCGCCGGT
>JBEVLC010000407.1:0-2583 GCA_040509415.1 Baekduia sp.
TGCCGTTAAGGGCCGGACAGGCGCCTGCCACGTAGGCAACCGGCCGCGGGGCTGGCCCCACGTACTTCGCGGTCGGCCGGATCAGCCGGGCTTCCCGCTTCTGCTCGAGGATGTGCGCCGACCAGCCGGCGACGCGTGCGCACGTGAACATCGAGGTGAAGAGCTCCGGCGGGACCCGCGCCGTGTCGAGCACGACGGCCGACCAGAACTCCACGTTGGTGGCCAGCACACGGTCTGGCCGGCGTGCCTTGAGCTCGGCCAGGGCCGCCTGCTCCAGCGCCTCGGCGACCTCGAAGCGCGTCGACCCGATGTCCCGCGCTGTCCGACGGAGGACACGGGCCCGCGGATCCTCGGCGCGGTAGACCCGGTGCCCGAAGCCCATCAGCCGCTCGCCGCGATCAAGCGCGTCCTTGACCCACTTGTCGGCGTCACCCAGTGCATCGACCTCGTCGAGCATCTTGAGGACCCGAGACGGTGCGCCGCCATGCAATGGTCCGCTGAGCGCGCCGATCGCGGCCGACATCGAGGCGGCGACGTCGGCGCCCGTCGAGGCCACGACGCGGGCCGTGAACGTCGAGGCGTTCATGCCGTGCTCGGCCGCAGAGATCCAGTAGGCGTCGACGGCCTTGGCATGATCCGGATGGGCCTCGCCGCGCCAGCGGATGAGGAAGCGCTCGGCCAGCGTGGAGCCCTTGTCGACCTCGGCCTGAGGTACCCACGGCTTGCCGAGCCCGCGTGCGCTCTGCGCGACGAAGCTCAGGGCCATGACCGACGCGCGGGCAAGATCGTTGCGCGCTTGCTCGTCGGTGATGTCGATCAGCTGCTCCAGCCCCCACTCCGGCGCCAGCGCGGCGATCGCGGCCTGCACGTCGACGCGCGGATCACCGGAGCGGATCGTCAGCGGATGTTGCTCGGCCGGGCTGAGCCCGGGCGCGAAGCTGCCGTCGACCAGCAGGCCCCAGACCTTCTCGTAGGGCACGCTGCCGACGAGATCCTCGATGTCGACGCCGCGGTAGCGCAGCGCGCCGCCTTCCTTGTCTGGCTCAGCGATCTCGGTCGCGAACGCGACGACGCCCTCCAGCCCCGACTGCACCCCTTCGATCACGTTGGTCACTCTCTCGCTCCTGTTGCCGTGCTGGTTGAAGGACTTGTGAACATCAGGCGCTCTGTCGCTGGCGCTGTCTGTGGCGCCGGGCCTTGGCCTCGTTGCCGCAGGTGCGCATCGAGCACCATCGGCGCCGGCCGGCCGGCGAGCGGTCGAAGAAGCGCCCGCTGCAGGTGTCGCTCGCGCAGATCCGGATCCGCGAGCGCTGGTCGGTGCCGAGCATCGTCGCGGCGTCCAGCGCGATCGTGCCCAGCGCGCGGCGCGGCGAGTCGGCGGCGGCGCGCTCGGTCAGCAGCGGCGCGCCGTCGGTGCCGGCGACCAGCTGCGGGCGCACGCCGGCGAAGACGAGCCAGTCGTCGATCAAGGTGATGGCCTCGGTCGACGCGACGGGCGTGCCGTCGATCGCGCCGACCAGCAGCGAGTCGATCGCCTCGCGCAGGTCGATGGCCTGGGCCAGCACCTTGCGGGTAACAGGCGCCGAGGCATCCATGACCCCGGCCCGCACCAGCCAGGTGGCAAGGTCTTCTGCGGTCACGAGCGTCTCGACCCCGCGGCGCCAGCGCTCGCGGCGGGTGTTGACGAAGTCGACCGCCGGCCGCCCGCCGGACCAGTACCACCACGGCTCGCCGGTGGCGAGCGGGAGGACGAGGTCCTCCGGGAGGTCACGGTCGGGCATAACCCCATGATAGCCGGTCATGTGGTTACGGCCGGGAACGAGATGCGCGTCAGGCGGGCGGAGGCGGTTATCGTCGGCTCCATGTCCACCGCCGCCGGCGCCGATCTCCTCTTCCGCCCCGTCCACGAGCTCGCCGCGCTCGTGCGCTCGGGCCAGCTCTCCGCGCGCGAGCTCGTGCAGACCTCGCTGGATCGCATCGCGGAGCTCAACCCCACCCTCAACGCGTTCGTCGATGTCTTCGCGCAAGAGGCGCTGGCCGAGGCCGACAAGATCGGAGCCGGCGATCCGCGCCCGTTCGCCGGCGTCCCGATCGCCATCAAGAACAACCGCGCCGTCAGCGGCAAGCGGCTGACCTTCGCCGCCGAGTTCGTCGGCGACTTCCTGGCGCCCTATGACCACAACGTGGTCGCGCGCCTCAAGGCCGCCGGCTTCATCATCGTCGGCACCACGACGCTGCCCGAGTGGGGCATCCTGCCGACGACCGAGACGCGCCGCTTCGGCGCGACGCGCAACCCGTGGGATCAGTCGCGCACGACCGGCGGCTCCTCAGGCGGGTCGGCCGCGGCGGTCGCGGCGGGGATGGTCCCGATCGCCCACGCCAACGACGGCGGCGGCTCGATCCGGATCCCCGCGGCGTGCTGCGGCCTGGTCGGGCTCAAGCCCCAGCGCGGGCGCGTCTCGATGGCGCCCGAGGTCGGGCACACATTCCTGGTCCAGGACGGGGTGCTGACGCGCAGCGTGCGCGAGACCGCCGAGGTGCTCGACATCCTCGCCGGCGTCGAGCTGGGCGACATGACCTGGG
>JBEVLC010000408.1:0-6269 GCA_040509415.1 Baekduia sp.
CGGCCGTGCGGCGCGCGCGCCGGCACGGGGAGGCGCTGGCGGCGATCACGCTGCGGGTCGATGGCGGGGTGGATCCGAGCGCGGTGGTGTCGGCGTCGCGACGTCCTTTGGAACCGTGGTTCTGCTTCGAGCAGCCCGACCGCGACCGCGCCGCGCTGGGGGCCTTGGGGACGGCGGTGGCGCTGGAGGCGTCCGGGCCCGATCGCTTCAAGGTGGTGGCCAAGCGCTGGCGCACGCTGGCCTCACACGCCGCGTGCGATCCGCCGGACGGGCCGCGTGGCTGCGGGCCGATCGCGGTCGGCGGCTTCGCGTTCGCGCCTGAGGGCGGCAAGGCGCCGCACTGGGCCGGCTACGCGGCGGCGTCGCTGCACGTGCCCGAGGTCTCGCTCGTGCGGCGCGGAGACGACGTGCGGCTCACGTTCTGCGTGCTGGCCTGTCCGGACGACACCGTCGAGGATCTCGTGGTGCGCGTCGAGCGGCGCGCGTCGGAGCTGCGCTTCGGGGTGAGGCTGCCGTTGCACGACCCGGATCCCGCGGGGCGCTATCGCGTGGTGTCGGCGATGCCGCCCGAGCACTACGAGCAGGCGGTCGCGCGCGGCGTCGAGCGGATCGTCGCAGGGGACCTGCAGAAGCTCGTCCTCGCCCGCGAGGTCCAGGTCCACGCGCCGGTCGACCACGACCCGGCCGCGGTGCTCGGCGTGCTGCGCGAGGCGTTTCCCTCCTGCCACCTCGTGTGCGCGGGGCGCGGGGACGCGGCCTTCGTCGCCGCCTCGCCCGAGCTGCTGATCCGCCGCGACGGCGAGCGCGCGGCGACGCTTGCGCTCGCTGGCTCGACGCGCCGCAGCGCCGACCCCGCCGTCGACGACCACCTCGGCGAGCGCCTGCTGCGCTCCACCAAGGACCGTGAGGAGCAGGAGATCGTCGTCCGGCGCATCGCGCGGACGCTGCGGCCCGTCGCCGTCTGGGTGACCGCACCCGAGGAGCCCGAGCTGGTCAAGATGACCAACATCCAGCACTTGGGCACGCCGATCCGCGCGCAGCTCGCGCGGCCCGTCAGCGCGATCGAGCTCGCAGGACTGCTGCACCCGACGCCCGCGGTGGGCGGTGAGCCGCTGTCGGCGGCCGCGCCGCTGATCCCGGCCCTGGAGGGCTTCGATCGCGGCTGGTACGCGGGCCCGGTGGGGTGGACCGACATCGACGAGGACGGCGAGTTCGTGGTGGCCTTGCGCTGCGCGCTGCTGCACGGCCCGATCGCGCGCTGCTACGCGGGCGTGGGGGTCGTGCGTGACTCCGATCCGGCGGCGGAACTTGCCGAGACGGAGGTCAAGTTGCAGGCGTTGCTGCCGGTGCTGGCGGGCTGAGGTCGCCGTCGGCCGTTGCGCGTAGCTAATGGCCGTCCGCGGTGTTGGCGTGCGTGGCGCACCCATGGCGCTCAGCGCGCGCTGCGTACCCACCAAGACGAATGCGCTGAGTGCCATGGATGCGCCACGCAAGCCAACAGCCGCGGACGACCGACAACAGCAGCGCTACGCCGACTCCTGCGGCCGCATCGCGCCGGCGCCCTTCGCCCGCCGCCAAACTCCCACCACATCCCGCACCGTTGCGCTGCGCCACGTCGAGCGTCCATCCAGCGGGCGCACCGCCAAGTCGAACCGTCCGGTCTCCCGCTGCTCGATGCCCTCGACCAGCGCGTGGAAGCGGCGGCCCTTGCGATCGATCTCGACGATGTCGCCCGGCGCGATGCCCTTGCTCGTCAGTCGCGGCGCTGGCGCGACGGCCATCGGGCCGTCCGCAACGCGCGGCTCGGGCTCGCCGAGGAGGGAGATCTGCTGGCCATCGAGCACCAGCTTCAGGCTACGGGGCGGACCGGACCGCGCCGCGCCGGCGCTAGGCCAGCGGGTGCTCGCGCTCGGGCGCCGGCGGGAGCCAGACGCGCGGGCCGTGTGCGCGGGCGAGGTGGTCGGCGGTGGGACGGTCGCTGCGAGCAGCGATCGTGGTCAGCGCGAGCAGCAGCGCGAAGGCGCCGAGCCAGGCGGCCGAGAGGGCGACGATCCACACCATCGGCCGCCAGCCTATCCGCGTGCGACCCCGCCGTCACCTCCGTGAATCAAGACTTTCACGCACCGCTTCGGCGACCGCTGCCCAGGTCCGGCGGTGCAACGCGACGTTGGCTGCTCGCTCGGTCCGCAGGTGAACGATGGTGGTGCCGTCCGGCGGCGTGCCGAGCGCGTCGCGCAGCCCAGCGATCTCGCTGGCAGACCGGTATTCGGCGCCATAGAGCGCGGCGATGCGCTCGACCTCCAGCCCCGTCGGCGTGAGCACGTGCTCCTCGTACTCCGCGCCTTGGGTGGCGACCGGCAAGAAGTCGAAGATGCCGCCGCCGGCGTTGTCGATCACGACGATCGTCAGCGGCACGCCGAGCCGCCGGCCGGCTAGCAGGCTGCCGACATCGTGGGCTAGGGCGACGTCGCCGATCAGCAGGTAGGTCGGGCCGCCGGTCGCGGTGGCGACCCCGTAGGCGGTGGAGATCGTGCCGTCGATGCCGTTGGCGCCGCGGTTGGCCAGCGCGCGCGGCGGTGCGTCGAGGACGGGCCAGAACGTCTCGACGTCGCGGATCGGCATCGAGGCGGCGATCACGACGGTCGCGCCGGCCGGCACGGCGCTCGCCAACTCGCGGGCGACGCGCGGCTCGTTGACGTCGTCGGTGCCGATCGTCGCCTCGATCGCGGATGCCGCGCAGGCGTCGGCCTCCCGCCAGCGTCCCAGCCAGGCGAGGTCGGTCGGCCAGGTCTCGTCGATCGCAGCCAGCGCCGAGGGCGCCAGCGCGAGGACGGCACTCAGTGCCGCATCGGGGTCCGGCCACGGAGGGGCGGCGGCGAGCGCGAGCTGCGGCACGTCGCGCTCCAGCGCTGCCAGCCACTGGCGCAGCGGCTTGGAGGTCGGCAGGTCGCCGACGCGCAGGACGCACGAGGGCGCGACGGTCGCCGCCCAGCCGGCGTCGCGCAGCAGCGCGTCGTAGTGGGCGATCGCCGCCCCGCCGGTCCGCGCGCCCGACAACGGGTCGGCCAGCAGCGGCCACGCCAGCGCCTCGGCCAGGCGAGCGGTCGCGGCCCCGTTCGCACCACGGCCGGCGACGATCAGCCCTGGGCTGCCGGCGTGCTCGTGCAGCCACGCGACAAGCGGTGCGGGATCCTGCGGCGCGACGTCGCGCGCGGTCCACGGCGCGCCGTCAGGTCGACCACCATCTCCGGGCGCGCCGTCCAGCGGCGTGTCGAGCACCAGCGGCTCGCGCAGCGCGACGTTGAGGTGCACCGGCCCGGGGCGCCCGTCGAGCGCCACGGCGTGCGCGCGGCACGCGAGCTGGCGGATCCAGCGCAGCCGCCGTGGCGTCGCGTCGTGCGTGCCGACCTCGAAGAACCACTTTGCTGCCGACCCGTACAGCTTGATCTGGTCGATCGTCTGGCCGGCGCCGACGCCGCGCAGCTCGGGCGGGCGGTCGGCGGTCAGGACGATCAGCGGCACGCCGGCCTCGGCGGCCTCGATGACTGCGGGCACGTAGTTGGCGGCGGCTGTCCCGGACGTGCAGGCCAGGACCGCGGGGCGGCCGGTCGCCTGGGCGAGGCCGAGCGCGAAGAAGGCCGCCGAGCGCTCGTCGACATGCGAGGTGACCGGTATCCGGCCGTCGCGCGCGAGGCTCAGGACCAGCGGCGTCGAGCGCGATCCGGGCGAGGTGCACGCGCCCGCGACGCCGCAGCGGTGCAGTTCGTCGACGAAGGCACGCAGCAGGAGGTAGGTGTCGCGAGGATCGCTCATGGGATAGATAGGGGAGATGCCCGAGACGCTGGTGCTGCTCCATGGCTTCGCTGGGACCCATCGCACCTGGGACCCCGTCCTGCCCGAGCTCGATCACGAACGCTACAACCCGCTCGTCCCCGACCTCCGCGGGCATGGCACGAAGGCCGGCGTGCGACCGATCTCCTTTGACGGTTGCGTGGCCGACGTGCTGGCCGCCGCGCCTGACGAGTTCGTGCTCTGCGGCTACTCGCTGGGCGGTCGTGTGGCTCAGCATGTGGCGCTTGCCGCACCCGAGCGCGTCACGCGGCTGATCCTCGTCTCGACCAGCGGTGGGATCGCCGATGACGCCGCCCGTGCGGCGCGTGTGGCCGAGGACGAGCGTCTCGCCGACGAGCTGACGCGGATGAGCATCGAGGACTTTGCCGAGCACTGGATGGCCAACCCGCTCTTCGAGGCGACGCCCCCGGAGGCATCGCGCTGGTGGCGGGAAGACCTGCTGCGCAACGACCCGATCGCCCTTGCCGAGGTCCTGCGCGCGGTCGGCGGGGGCGCGATGGCCCCGCTCTGGGACCGAATCGGCACGCTGACGATGCCGGTGACGATCACCGTCGGGAGCCGGGACACCAAGTTCATCGACTACGCCGAGCGCTTCGCGCAGCTGCTGTCGCAAGCCGATGTCCACATTATCGACGGCGCGGGGCACGGCCTCCCGCGCGAGGCGCCGCGGGAGCTGGCGGCGATCATCCAGAACACATGAAGCCGCTCATCGCCCTCATCCTCGCGCTCGCCGCATCGTTCGGAGCCCTTGCCGCCGGGTGCGGGGGAGGCGACGACGCCGCCAAGCGCCAGGGCTATCAGCAGAACCAGTCGCTCATCGCAATCGGCAGCGGACAGAAGACCACGGTGCCCAGCCTGACGCTTCGCCAGGCCATCGGCCAGCGCATGGTCTTCGCCTACTCCGGGACGCGCCCGCCGGCCGCCCTGCGGCGGCGGATCGCGCGCGGCGAGGCTGCCGGGGTCATCCTCTTCTCCCGCAACATCGGCGGTGTGGCCGCGGTCCGTGCGCAGATCGCCAGGCTGCAGCGCATCAAGCGCCCCGCCGCCGTCGATGCGCCGCTGCTGGTCATGATCGACCAGGAGGGCGGGGACGTCCGGCGCCTCCCAGGCCCGCCCGCCGAAGGTGCCGCCGCCACGCCGAGCAGCACCGCCGCGCGCGCCAACGGCCGCGCCGCGGGGCGACTCTTGCGCAGCGCGGGCGTGAACGTCGACCTCGCGCCGGTGGTCGACGTGGCCCGGGCCGACCGTGCGCTGGCCAACGAGGGCCGGACCTACGACGACGACGCGCCGGGCGTCATCGCCAAGGCCGGCGCGTTCGCCGACGGCCTGCGCGCCGCCGGCGTCGAGCCCGTCCTCAAGCACTTCCCCGGCTTTGGCGCCGCGTCGATCAACACCGATGACGGCGCCGCGCGCATCGACCTCTCGCGCGCTGCGCTGCGCGCCGTCGATCTCCAGCCCTACGCGAAGATCGAGACCCGTGCGGTGATGCTGTCCACCGCCGTCTACCCGCGCGTCGACCCGCGGCCCGCCGCCTTCTCGACCCGCTGGGTCGGCGGCGAGCTGCGCGGCCGCCTGAAGTTCACGGGCGTGACGATGACCGACGACCTTCAGACGCCCGCGGTCGCCAACTACGGCTCGCCTGCGCAGTTGGCCTACTTCACCATGAACGCCGGCGTCGATCTGCCGCTCTTCGCCAAGGACTACGAGACGGGCGCCCGCGCGGCGGCCGGCCTCGAGCGCGCCCTGCGCAGCGGCGCGCTCACCCGCACGCAACTCTACGAGGGCGCTCGTCGCGTGCTGCACTGGCGCAGCGCGCTCGCCAAGGCCAAGAACGACAACTAGCTTCCGAGCAGCCCCGGCCCCGACGGTACCCGCAGTCGCCCTTGGCGCACGGCGAGCCGTCCGCCGCCCGCGTCATCGCCGTCCAGCAGCTCGAGCGTGGCCAGGCCGCAGGGCAGCTCGACCCGCAGCGCCGCCGCGCAGTGCGCCGCCGCCGCGATCCCGAGCGGGCCGTCGATCGTTGAGGCGAGGTAGACCTCCGCGCCGGTCGCGCGCACGAGCGTCGCCTGGGCCAAGAGCGCAGAGATGCCGCCCGCGCGCGAGATCTTCAGGCAGACCGCGTCCGCCGCGCCCGAGGCGATCGCCCCATGCTCGGCGACTGTCTCGTCCATCGCGATGCGGACCGGCACGCGCTCGCGCACCTCGCGCAGCGCCGCGATCCCGGAGACCGGCTCCTCGACCAGCTCCAGCCCGGCGCGCGCCAGCACGTCGATCGTGGCGACCGCCTCCTCGATGGTCCACGCGCCGTTGGCATCGATCCGGATCGCGACCTGATCGCCGACGGCGCGCCGCACCGCCGCGATGCGCCCCGCGTCGTCCCCGACGCCCACCTTGACCTTGACGCACTCGAAGCCCAG
>JBEVLC010000409.1:0-4396 GCA_040509415.1 Baekduia sp.
CGGGACCGGCTCGTCGACCCCGGAGTTCTCCACCACCAACGTGCAAGAGTCCGGGATCGACGAGCCCGACGTCGTCAAGACCGACGGGCGGTACGTCTACGTTGCCGCCAACCGCACGCTGCGCGTGATCGACGTCCGCGGCGACGCGCCGCGGCAGGTGGGGGCGTTGACGCTCGGCGACGGCTCTGCGCATCAGCTGCTCATCCGTGGCACGCGTGCGCTCGTCCTCTCGACCGTCTCGGCGCCGATCGCGAGCGACGTCGAGCCGGCGCCGCGACCGGGCACCGCGACGACGTCCATCGCGCCGGTCCCGGGCCGCTCGACGGTCCTGCTGACCGAGGTCGACCTCACCGAGCCGACCGCGCCGAAGGTCGCGCGCACGATGACGCTCGACGGCGACTACGTCGATGCCCGCATGGTCGACGGGACGGTGCGGGTCGTCGTCAGCTCGACGCCGATGACCGCGGGCGACGTGCCGCTCACCGGCGCGCCGCTGCGCACCTTCGTCCCGGCCACGACGATCCGCAGCCGGATCTCCCACCGCACGTTCCGGCGCGGGGTCGTGCCCTGCGACGACGTCCGCCGCCCGGATGCCTTCTCCGGCCTCGGGCTGCTGACCGTCCTGACCGTCGACCTCAACAAGGGCCTCTACAACGTGGACCGTGATGCGGTCATGGCGGGCGCTCAGACCGTCTACGGCTCGGACAAGGGCCTGTACGTCGCCAGCCAGCGCTACGTCCGCGGCCTCGACGACGCGAGCGATGTGCCGGGCACGCTGCGCACCGAGATCCACCGCTTCGACGCCTCGGCCGCCGGCCAGACGACCTACGCCGGATCCGGCACGGTACCGGGCTTCGTTGTCAATGCCTATGCCCTTTCGGAGCACGACGGCGCCTTGCGCGTGGCCTCGACCGACGAGCCGTCCTGGCTGCCCGAGGGCGGCCAGGCCACGCCGGCTCACAGCTACGTCACGGTGCTCTCGCCGCGTCCAGACGGCGCGCTGGCGCAGGTCGGCCAGGTCGGCGGGCTGGGCGAAGGCCAGCGGATCTACGGCGTGCGCTTCGCCGGCACGACCGGCTACGTGGTCACCTTCCGCCAGACCGACCCGCTCTACACGATCGACCTCTCCAAGCCCGAGGCGCCGCGGCTCATGGGCGAACTGGAGATCCCCGGCTACTCGGCCTACCTGCATCCGCTCGGCGGCGGGCTGCTGCTCGGGATCGGGCAGGAGGCCGACGCCACCGGCCGCACGCAGGGCACGCAGGTCTCGCTCTTCGACGTCTCCGACCTCGCGCACCCCAAGCGCACCCAGCACGTCGTCTACGGCAACGGCAGCTCGGACGCCGAGTTCGACCCGCACGCCTTCCTGTGGTGGGCGCCGACGCGGACAGCTGTCCTGCCGCTGCGGATCTTCGGGCCGCCCGGTGCTGGGAGCTTCGTCGGCGCCATCGGGCTGAAGGTCACCGCGGGCGGGATCGGCGAGCTCGGCCGGACCGTCCACGGCAGCGGCGACACGGTCACGCCGATCGCCCGCTCGCTGGTCATCGGCGATCGCCTCTACACGCTGTCGGCGCTCGGGTTGCAGGCCAGCCGGCTCGACACCCTGGCGCCCGTCGCGTTCGTACCGTTCGACGGGTAGTCCGATCGCCTCCTCCTGGCGCACGCCCGGCGCATGGACACCGGGCAGGTGGGCACACCCCGCTGCATGGCGCCAGAGCCAGCACGGTGGAAGGTCCCGGCGACCCCTGAGCAGATCTCCGTCCTGAGGACCGAGGTCACCGAGTACGCCCGACGCGCAGGGCTGGTCGACGGCCGTCTTGGCGATGTCCGGCTCGCCGTCTCCGAGGCCGTCACCAACGCCGTCCTGCACGCCTATCGCGACCGCGATCCCGGTCAGATCCGGGTCGACGCGCGCCTGACCGACGACGGCTCGCTACGGATCGTCGTCGAGGACGACGGCTTCGGTCCGCTGCCGCGCCCCGACAGTCCGGGCCTGGGCCTGGGGCTCCCGACGATCGCCTCGGTGGCCGATGCGGTCGAGCTCTCGGCCGGCAAGGCGGCGGGTGCGAAGCTGTCGATGGTCTTCACGCTCACGGGCTGATCAGGCCGCGGCGGGCGGTGCAGCGCGACGCCCGCGACGACGGCCGCGACACCCATGACCTCGGCGGCGCTTGGGATCTGGGTCAGCACGACGATCCCGATGACCGTCGCGATCGCGGGCAGCAGCGACACCATCAGGCTGTAGGTCGCGCGCGCCAAGCGCGTCAGCGCGAGCTGGTCGCAGACGTAGGGGATGACTGAGGAGCTGAGGCCGACGCCGGCGCCGGCGGCCAGCGCGAGTGGGTCGGCGATGGCCGGCAGCGCCGCCCAGCCGGCCAGCGGCGTGACGACGACGGCGGCGACGAGCATCGCGGCGCCGAGCCCGTCGAGGCCGTTGAGCGCCGGCCGCTTGGCCACGCGGTCGGCGAGCACGATGTAGAGCGCGAAGAGCGCGGCGTTGGCGAAGGCGAGCGCCAGGCCGGCGGCGCCCCCGGCGAGGTGGATGCCGGTGAGCAGATAGACGCCCGCGACGGCCAGGGCGAGCGCTGCGAGGTTGCGCGGCGTCCGCGCGCCGAGGGCGGCCAGGCCGATCACCGGCAGGAACTCGATCGCCGCGACGGTCGCCAGCGGGAGGCGGTCGATGGCGAGGTAGAAGCAGCAGTTCATCAGCGCCAGGCAGCCGCCCCAGGCTGCGAGCAGATGACGGCCATCGCGATCGAGATCCGCCACCGCTCGCCACGGGCGCCGCCAGGCGGCGAAGACCAGCGCGGCGGTGGCGATGCGCAGCCAGGCGACGCCGAGGACGTCGACCCGGACGAACAACAGCACCGCGAACGCCGGGCCGAGGTAGTGGAAGACGGCGCTGACGGCGAAGTAGGCGTGGGGTGAAGGGCGGCGCATGGTTGCCCGAGAACGATGGCGCGCCGCACCCCTCCCCGGAATGGGTGATCGACGGTATCGTCGGTGCTATGGCTTCGATCCCAAAGCTCTCTGCCGTATCTGCCGTCGTTGAGCTCGACGAGACGGATCGGCGCCTGCTGATCGAGCTCCAGGAAGACGCCCGCCTCAGCCTCGCCGAGCTCGGTCGCCGCGTCGGGCTGTCACCGCCCGCGGTCGCCGAGCGCGTGCGGCGGCTGACCGACGACGGCGCCATCCGCGGCTTCCGCACCGACGTCGACCCGCGGGCGCTTGGCTACGCGCTGAGCGCCATCGTCCGCATCCGCCCGGCGCCGCGCCAGCTGGCCAAGGTCGCCGAACTGGCTCGCGCCACGCCCGAGGTGGTCGAGTGCCACCGCATCACCGGTGAGGACTGTTTCTTCATGAAGGCCCACGTCCGCGACGTCGAGCACCTTGAGGAGGTCATCGACCGCTTCACGGTCTTCGGCCAGACGACCACCTCGGTGATGCAGACCTCACCGGTGCCGCTGCGCGGCGTCGCGATCCTCTAGACGATCACGTCGCCCGCGTGGCGAGCACCTGGTACACGGACAAGAACCCGCTCTCGAAGCCACGGCGCGCCGCGCGCAGGTAGAGCCGCCACACGCGCACGCGCTCCTCGCCGCCGAGCGCGATCGCCTGCGGCAGGTTGTCGTCGAACCGTTGCGACCAGTGGCGCAGCGTCTCGGCGTAGTCGGAGCGGAAGCCTTCGACGTGCGTGACCTCCAGGCTGGCGGCCTCCATCGCGAAGCAGATCCGCGACAGGTGCAGCGGCGCCGCATCGGGGAAGACGTAGCGCTCGGAGAACGCCCCGGCCTCCGGGTCGGTGTGGCGCAGGCGCGCGATGCCGTGGTTGAGCAGCCGGCCGCCGGGCTTGAGGAACCCGTGCAGCGCGCGGGTGTAGTTGTCGATGTTGCCCGAGCCGACGTGCTCGACCATGCCGATCGAGGCGATCGCGTCAAACGGCTCGGCATCCAGCTCGCGCCAGTCCATCACCTTGATCTCGACACGGTCGGCGACGCCGGCCTCCAGCGCCCGCTGGCGTGCCCGCTCGGCCTGCGGCTCGCTCAGCGTGATGCCCGTGACGTGCACGCCGTGCTCGACGGCCGCATGGACGGCGAAGGCGCCCCAGCCGCAGCCGACGTCGAGGATCCGCTCGCCCTGCTTGAGCCCGAGCTTGGTGCAGATCAGCTCGCGCTTGGTCCACTGGGCCTCCTCGAGCGTCGTCGCCCCGCGCGAGAAGATCGCGCAGGAGTACGTCATCGAGTCGTCCAAGAACAGCGCGAAGTAGTCGTTGGAGACGTCGTAGTGATGGCGGACCGCGGCCCGGTCGCGCAGGATGCTGTGGCGCCGGCCGCGCGGGCGCAGCTCGGCGGCCGGCGGCTTGGGTGGGGCGATCAGGCCGGTCGAGCGGACCGCG
>JBEVLC010000410.1:0-7109 GCA_040509415.1 Baekduia sp.
GCCCCGCCCGACGCGGCGCCGCGGGGCACCGATCGGCATCAGGTCGTGATCGGACGGCCGCTCGTGGCGGAGTTTGTACTCCTCCAACAGCAGCTTGGCGTCGAGATCGAGCGCTTCGGCGTAGGTGCGCAGGAACGAGCGGACGTACGCCGGCCCCGGCAGCAGCCCCCACTCCTCGTTCTCCAGCGCCCGCAGGTACTTGGCACGGATCTTCGTCTCGGCTTCGATCTCCGAGATGTCGATGCGGGCGCGCATGCGCGCCTCGCGGAGGGTGGCCCCGATCTCCGGCATGGCTTGGGGCCGCAGTCTATGGAGCTACTGGACGGGCTGGTCGTCGCCCGCGTCCAGCGGATCCTCATCGACGCCGGACACATCGGCCCCCGGCAGCTCTGGCGCGTCGCCGCTCTCCGCTGATCCAGCCGCGGCCGGGGCGGCGATGTCGCCCTTCTCGGCCAGGGCGGCCAGCATCCGCGGGAGATCCTGGCCGGTGATCAGCACCTGGCGCGGCTTGGATCCCTCGTAGCCGGAGATGACGCCACGGCGCTCGAGCATGTCCATCATCCTGCCCGCGCGCGTGTAGCCCAGGCGCATGCGGCGCTGGAGCATCGAGGTCGACGCGGTGCCCATCTCGACCACCAGCTCGATCGCGTCGGCGAGCAACGGATCCTCGTCGGGATCCTTGCCGTCGGCCTCGTCGCGCCCGCCCTCGGCCGCCTCCGGCTCGACCTCCTCCAGGAGGTCGGCGCGCAGCTCGGGCTCACCCTGGCGCGCCCAGAACTCGGTGATCTGGGCAACCTGCGCCTCATCGATGTAGGCGCCCTGGATGCGCTGCAGCTTCGACGAGCCGACCGGTGAGAAGAGCATGTCGCCCATGCCCAGCAGCGACTCGGCGCCGTTCTGGTCGAGGATCACGCGCGAGTCGGTCTGCGAGCTCACGGCGAACGCGATCCGCGACGGGACGTTGGCCTTGATCATGCCCGTGATGACGTCGACGCGCGGCGACTGCGTGGCGAGCACGAGGTGGATGCCGACCGCGCGGGCCTTCTGCGCGATCCGGATGATCGAGTCCTCGACGTCGCCCGGCGCGACCATCATCAGGTCGGCGAGCTCGTCGATCACGCAGAGGATGTAGGGCAGGCGCTTCTCGCCCTCCTCCTCGCGCACGCGGTTGAGCTCGACCAGCGACCGCGTGCGCTTCATGGCCATGATCCCGTAGCGCCACTCCATCTCGCGCACGAGGTTCTGGAGCGCGTTGGCGGCCTGGCGCGGTGACGTGATCACCGGCGTCAGCAGGTGCGGGACGTCCTCGTAGTGGTTGAGCTCGACCTGCTTGGGGTCGACCAGGACCAGCCGCGCCTCGTCGGGCGTGGCGTTGAGCAGGATCGACGACAACATCGCGTTGATGCACGCCGACTTGCCCGCGCCCGTGGTGCCGGCGACCAGGATGTGCGGCATCTTGGCCAGGTCGGCGCCGATGGCCTTGCCCGAGACGTCCTTGCCCAGCCAGACGGTGAGCGGCGAATAGCCCTCGGGGCGCGCGCGAAAGACGTCGCCGAGATGGACGGTGCGGCGGTCGCGGTTGGGGACCTCGATGCCGACGGCCTGCTTGCCGGGGATCGGCGCGAGGATGCGGATCTCGGTGGCGGCCAGCGCGTAGGCCAGGTCGTCCTTGAGCTGAGCGACCTTGCTCATCTTCACGCCGGGCGCGAGGCGCAGCTCGTAGCGGGTGATGTGCGGGCCGCTGACGGTGCCGACGACCTTGGCCTCGACGTTGAAGTGGCTGAGCGCCTCGATCAGCGACGCGGCGATCTTCTCGTTGCCGCTGGTGTCGGGGCGGATCTGGTCGCCGGTGGAGCGCTTGAGGACGCGCGGGTCCGGGACGACGTACTCGATGTCCTCGTGGTCGTCCTCGCCACGGGCGGCCGGCAATTCGAGTTGCTTGGGCTCGCCATCGTCGTCGGGGTCGAAGTCCTGGGTCAGCTCGGGCAGGTCGTCGGTCGCCATCACGGCGTCCTCGACCGCCGCGTCGTTGGCGTCCTCGGCTGCGCTCTGTGGCGTGCGCTCGACGCGCAGGTCGTCGTCCTCGGGCTCCGGGATCGCGTCGAGCGGCTCGGCCGCCTTCTTGCGCCGCCGGATCCGCGGCTCCTCGTCAGGCAGCGCGCCCGCGGGCTCGTCGTCACCAAAGAGGTCGGGGTAGCGCTCGACGCCGTCCAGCGACGGCGCCTCGACGTGCGTGGCCTTGACGACGAGGTCGTCGTCAGCGGTCTCCGGAACGCGCACGCGCGGACGCCCGCTCTTGGTCGCACCCGCGGCCGTTGCGGCAGCGCCACGCCCGCTGGTCTCCGCAGGCCGCGCCGTCGCCGTCGCGCTGCGCAACACGCGTGTGGACTCGGCGACCGTGCCACCGGTCGCCTTCAGCACACCGGCCACCGAGGCGCCGGTGAGCAGCAGCACGCCGGCCAGGAAGAGGAAGAGCGCGAGGATGTGCGTGCCGATCGACCCAATCAGGTTGCTCGACACGTAGAACAAGCCCTCGCCGAGGTAGCCGCCGCGGTCGCGCAGGAAGTCGGCATCCCAATAGCCGTGGCGGACCGTGTCCGGGCCGAGGCCGAGCGTGCCGGCAGCGAACATCAGCGCCAGCGCCAGCACGAAGCAGATCCCGCCCGACTTGAACGGCCGCACCGACGGCAGCACCGGGCGCATCACGATGACCGCGCCGACCGCCAGCACGCCGACCGGCGCGACGTAGCGCAGCTGACCGACCGCCAGCGCGAGGCCGTCGACGACGCCATCGCCCGCCTGTCCTCCATCCCAGCCCATGTACAACGGAAAGATCAGGAAGACGCCGCACGCCACGAGCGCGAGCCCGAAGAGGTCGAGGTGACGCTGCTCGATGACGGGGACCCGCGGCGCCCAGGTCGCCGACGAGCGCTTGGCTCGTGTGCGCGCCGCGCTCTTGGCCGCACCGCGCGCCGGCGGCTTGCGCTTGCGCGCGGCCGCCGAAGAGGCGGAGGTCGTGGTCTTGGACTTGGGCGCAGGCTTGCGCTTGCGCGGGGCGGGAGTGCGGGTCGTAGCCATAGCTCGGACCCTCCCCTTCGACGCGGTGCTGTCCGTCCCTGCCGCGCGCGATCAGACGGCGGCAGGCGCGAGCCGCACGCGCAGGGCCTCGGCCGTCAGCGGACGGGCGAAGAAGTAGCCCTGGCCGACATCACAACCCAGGGCTTCGAGCTTGGCCGCCTGCTCGGCGCTCTCGACGCCTTCGGCGACGCACTCCAGGCACAGCCCGGCGGCGAGCCGGACGACGGCGCCGACGATCGCGGCATCAGCGGGATCGTCGACGACATCGTCAACGAACGACTTGTCGATCTTGACGATGTCGACCGGCAGCAACTGGCGCAGGTGGCGCAGCGAGGCATGGCCGACGCCGAAGTCGTCGACGGCCAGCAGGACGCCCAGCTCGCGCAGGCGGGAGAGCATCGCGCGCGTCCCGCCGACGTCGGCGACGACCGCGGTCTCGGTGATCTCCAGGCACAGGCGGTGCGGGGCCAAGCCGGTCTCAGCCAGCGTCCGACGCACCGTCTCCAGGAAGTCCTCGGTGGCCAGTTGGCGCGCCGAGACGTTGACGGCGACCTCGACGTCATCGCGCTCCCAGCGCATCGCCTCCTCGCAGGCCTCGCGGACGACCCACTCGCCGATCGCCTCGATCAACCCCAGACGCTCGGCCATCGGGACGAACTCGTCGGGCGAGATCGGGCCCAGGAGCGGATGGCGCCAGCGCAGCAGCGCCTCGACGCCGGAGATCTCCTTGTCGCGCAGCCGGACCTGCGGCTGGTAGTCGAGGCGCAACTCGCCCTTGGCCAGCGCCTCGCGCAGGCCGCCCTCCAGCGCCAGCCGGCGCAGCGCGACCGCGCGCAGCGAGTCGTCGAAGGCCTCGCAGCGAGCCTTGCCGTTCTCCTTGGCGCGGTACATCGCGGCGTCGGCGTCCTGCATCAGTTGGTCGGCATCGTCACGGTGGCGGGCGCCCGCGACGGCCAGCCCGACCGACGCGGTGACGAAGCGCGGCTCACCGTCGAGGTCGATCGCGGGCCGCAGCGCGGCGGCCAAACGCTCGGCGACGCCCAACGCCTCGGTCTCGTCCTCGACGTCGGCGACCAGGACGGTGAACTCATCGCCACCGAAGCGGGCGATGACGTCCTCGGGGCGCAGCGCAGATGACAGCCGGTGGGCGACGACCTCCAGCAGGCGGTCGCCAGCGCCATGGCCGAGCGAGTCGTTGACGAGCTTGAAGTCGTCGACGTCGACGAACAGGACCGCGACGTGGCCGATCGCGCGCGCAGTGCGCGAACGGCGCTCCAGCGCGTGCTCCACACGCTCGACGAACGCACGGCGGTTGGGCAGACCGGTCAGCGGATCGTGCGTCGCGCGGTGAGCCAGCGCAACCTGGGCGCGCGTCGTGGCGGCGCGGGCCAGCTCGTTGGCGCGCCAGGACGCGACGTTCACACCCGCCATCGCAGCGATGAACGCCGCGTGGATGGCCGCCCACAGCCACGGCTGCTGCGCCGCCGCGGTGTTCGCGCCGTAGACCGACGCGGGGTCGATCGTCCCCATGACACCGTGGTGGACCAAGACATAGGCGATGGCCAGGCCCCACGGGACCCAATCCTCGTAGAGCGACAGCAGGGCGATGACCACGAAGAAGTGGAAGTGCGCCTCGGTGACCCCGCCCCACAGGTGCGTGAAGATCGCCGAGCAGGTGACCAGACCGAGCGCGCCGATCGACGCCCGGGCACGGGGGTTCAGCCGCCGAGAGGCGCCGGAGATCGCGCAGATGAAGATCGGCAGCGTGTCGAGCAGGGCGTGGGGCAGCGGGTAGCCGCGGGCGAAGGCGAAGACCGGCAGCCCGACGACGTGCAGCCACAGAAGCACCAGAACCGCGCGGTGGCGCGCCTCGAACGTGGCAGCCGGCAGCGTGCCGCCCGTAGGCAGCCAACGGCGCGTCCGGCCGACCTCGCCGTCCGAGTACGACAACACGTCCAAACGATCGGCCGATCCGCTCCGATCTTTGGTGCACTGGTCCGTTGTTGGCGCACCTTGATCTTGCCTTCATGGCCGCCTCTACCATGCGTGTGTGATCGACGGCCATGAGCGGCAAGCACGCGTCCTCATCGTGGAGGACGACGACGACATCGCACAGGTGTTGCAGCGGTCGCTGCGCCTGGAGGGATATGAGACGCGGATCGCCGGCGACGGCGAGGCGGCGCTCGGCGCGGCCAACGACTTCGTGCCGGATCTCGTAGTCCTCGACCTCGGGCTGCCCAAGCTCGACGGCATGGACGTCGCGCGCCGCCTGCGCGCCGCCGACGACGTGCCGATCCTGATGCTGACGGCGCGCGACGCGCTCGCGGCCCGCGTCGAGGGCCTCGACGCCGGCGCCGACGACTACCTCGTCAAGCCCTTCGAGCGCCAGGAGCTGCTGGCCCGCCTGCGCGCGCTCCTGCGCCGGCGGCCGCCCCGGGGCAGCGCGTCGCTGGTCGTCGCCGACCTGTCGCTGAACCCCGACACGCACGAGGTGCGCCGCGGCGAGCGCGTGGTCGAGCTGACCCAGCGCGAGTTCGAGCTGTTGGAGTACTTGATGCGCAACGAGCGCATCGTCGTGCCCCGCCAACGGCTGCTGGAAGACGTCTGGGGCTATGACCCGTTCGCGACCACGAACACGATCGAGGTCTTCGTCTCCAACCTGCGGCGCAAGCTGGAAGGCGGCGGCGAGGCCCGTCTGCTGCACACGATCCGCGGCGCGGGGTACGTGCTGCGGGCATGAGCACCCTGCTGCACTCGATGACGCTGCGCTGGCGGCTCGCCGCGCTGGCGGCCGGGCTGACCTTCTTGGTCCTGTGCGGCTTCGCGCTGGTCATCGGGCAGCTCACCGCCTCGCGGATCCGCAGCGACTTCCGCAACGAGATGAGCGCGGCGGTCAGCAACCTCTCCACCAACGTGCGGATCATCTACGACGGGCAGGGCGGTCCCAAGATCGCGCCCAACGTCGTCGCCACCTACGCGGCAGCCAACCGCGCGGTGATCCGCGTCGTGCGCCCCAACGGCATCCTGGTCACCCAGACGCCGCACGCCCCGGACTTCACCAAGATGGGGCTCAAGGTCGGCAAGACCGGCGAGGTCGGCGGCTACCGGGTCGACTCGCGGCTGACCAACCTGCAGGTCGAGGGCGCGCCCCAGTTCAGCATCGCGGTCTACGTCCAGTACGCGCGCCGGGTCGCGCCGATCGAGGCCAGCGTCCACAGCCTGCGGCTCTTTCTGCTGCTCGGCGTGCTCGTCGGCTCGGGCCTCGCCCTGGCCCTCGCCCTGGCGCTCTCGCGCCGCGCACTGGCGCCGATCACACGCCTGACCTCGACGGCCCGCGACATCGCCACGACGCGCGACCCGAGCCGGCGCGTCCCGATTCCCGACACCGAGGACGAGGTCGCCGAGCTGGCGCGGACACTCGACGACATGCTCCAGGCGCTGGAGTCCTCGCGGGCCGAGCGCGAGGCCGCGCTGGCACGCCAGCGGCAGTTCGTCGCCGACGCCAGCCATGAGCTGCGCACGCCGCTGACCAGTGTGCTGGCCAACCTTGAGCTGCTGGCCGAGGTCCTCGACGGCGAGCGCGGCGAGGCGGCGCGCTCGGCGCTGCGCTCGACCCAGCGGATGCGCCGCCTGGTCGGCGACCTGCTGCTGTTGGCGCGCGCCGACGCCAAGCGCGAGGTCCCCCACGAGCCGACCGACCTCGGCCGGGTGCTGATCGACGTCGCCGCCGAGCTCGGTCCCGTGGCCGGCGAGCATGTGCTCAGCATCGACGCCCACCCCGCCGTCGTCGATGGCGCAGCCGACGAGCTGCATCGCCTCGCGCTCAACCTGATCCAGAACGCCTTCCAGCACACGCCGGCCGGGACACGCGTGCACGCGTCGGTCACCAGCGATGCCGAGCACGTGCGCCTGACGGTCGCCGACGACGGCCCAGGCGTCGCTCCAGCGTTGCGCGCCGAGATCTTCGATCGCTTCGTGCGTGCCGAGGGCGACCGCGGCGGCTCGGTTGGCCTCGGCCTCTCGATCGTGCG
>JBEVLC010000411.1:0-12984 GCA_040509415.1 Baekduia sp.
GTCCTCGGTGGTTCAGTCGTCCCTCGACGCGCAGTCGGTGGACCTAGAGCGCCGGCGGCAGCGTGGCGTCGAGGAAGTCGACGAGCGCGCTGAGCTCGTAGTCGCGCAGGTCGCCGTCGCGTGCGGCGAGCGCGGCGATGGCCTTCGGTCCGGCGACCATGGTCCCGCCGACCTCCGGCGGCTGCTGCCGGACGGCGGTCTCCTCCGCGTCGAGGCAGAGCGCGCCCTCCACGCTGGCCAGCTCGCCGATCAGCTCCTGCACCTCGGTGGCCAGTGCGCCGACCGCGGGCGGCTCGCCCGTGCTCCAGCGCGCCACGACCGTGACGCCGCCGGGCCCGATCGCGAGGTGCTCGACCAGCGCGCCTCCAGGCAACAGCCGGTCGTGGAGCATGACGACGGGCAGGTGGCGCAGCGCCCGCTGCAGCGCGCGGGCGAGATCGTGCTCGTCAACGTCGTCGCGCATCAGGGCGGCCCGCTCCCGGCCCCATCGAAGCTCTGCACGATCACGAGCACTAAAATATCCCAGATCGTTTGACGTTTGGACATAACGATGAGCGGGGCTGTCCATGTGGATGCCCTTCGGCGCGACCACCCGATCGTATGAGGTGATCTGCCCGCCAGTGGACAGGTCGGCCGGCGCCGGCCACCACGGAATATCTTCTGCGCCATGGCACCGGAGCCGTTCGAGATCATGGGCGTCGTCAACGTCACGCCGGACTCGTTCTCCGACGGCGGTGAGTGGTTCGACCGCGACGAGGCCGTCACCCATGGCCTGCAGCTCGTCGCCGACGGCGCGACGATCCTCGACGTCGGCGGCGAGTCCACGCGCCCGCACGCGCTGCCAGTGCCCGAGGACGAGGAGCTGCGCCGCACCGAGCCGGTCGTCCGCGTCCTGGCCCGCAGCGGCGTGCTCGTCTCGATCGACACGACCAAGCTCACCGTCGCCGAAGCCGCGCTGGACGCTGGCGCCCGCTATGTCAACGACGTCACCGCGTTTCGCGAGGCGCCCGACATGGCCGGCCTAGTCGCCGATCGCGACGTCCGCTGCTGTTTGATGCACATGCTCGGTGACCCGCGGACGATGCAGGACAACCCGCGCTACGCCAACGTCGTCGACGACGTCAAGGCGTTTCTCACCGACCGCGCCGAGTTCGCCGTGCGCGAGGGGATCCGCGAGGACCGCATCGACGTCGATCCGGGCATCGGGTTCGGCAAGACGCTGGCCCACAACCTCGAGCTGCTGGCTCGCACCGACGAGATCGTCACGCTGGGCTTCCGCGTCGTGATCGGGGTCTCGCGCAAGTCCTTCATCCACAAGCTCGCCGACGTCCCCGACCCCCACGACCGCGTCCCCGGGACGATCGCCGCCAACGTCATCGCGCTGGAGCGCGGGGCACGCGTGTTCCGGGTCCATGACGTGGCGCAGGCGGCCCAAGCGCTGAAGGTGGCGAGTGCTACGTTCCAGCACGATGGCGCCTGACCAGGAACCCGACGACGAGCTCGAGCCCGACGACGTCGACGACGACTCCGACTTTGAGGACGGGGCCGACCAGACCGAGGTGACCATCGAGGTCCGCGGGCTGTCGCTCTACACGCATCACGGCGTATCCGCGGCCGAGCGCGAGGTCGGTCAGCGGCTGGTCCTCGACATCCGCTTGGAGGTCGGCGACTGCGACGCGACGGTCACCGACATGGTCGAGGACACCGTCGACTACGGCGAGGTCTGCAACACGGTCTCGCTCGTCGCCCAGCAGCGCTCCTACAAGACGCTGGAGCGCCTCTGCTCGGCCGTGGCCGATCGCCTGCTGGACGAGTACTCGGCCGACGAGGTGTGGGTCAAGGCCGCCAAGCCCGAGCCGCCGATCCCGCTGCCCGTCGACGAGGTGAGCGTCGAGGTCTGGCGCCAGCGCGGCGGCGACGACGACTGACCGGCGTCGGATGACGATCACGCCGTCGACGACCCTCTTCGAGCAGGACACCGCCGTCACGCCCGCCGGCGACGGCGTCTGGCACGCCACGATCTCCGATCGGTGGGCGGTTCCGCGCGGTCCCAACGGCGGCTACATCGCCGCGCTGATCCTGCGGGCGCTGGAGGCGGCGGTCGACGACCCCGAGCGCGCGCCGCGCTCGTTGACGCTGCACTACCTGCGCCCGCCGGTCGCCGGCGAGGCGGCGCAGGTCCACGTGACCGTCGAGCGCGCTGGCCGGACCCTGACCTCGCTCAGCGCCCGCCTCGTCCAGGACGGGCGGACGATGGTCCTCGCGCTCGCGGCGTTCGCCGGCGACTTCACGGCCGCCATTGACTACGTGGCCTCACCGCCCGACGTCGGACCACCACCCGCCGAACTGCACACGGTGCCGGCGGGGCCCGGCGTTCCGGAGATCGCGCTGCGCATCGCGGCAGCGCCCGTGTTCGGCGCCGGGGCACTGGCGGCCGGCGACGAGGCGCTGGCCGGCGGCTGGCTCCGGCTGGCCGAGCCGCGCATCGCCGACGCCGCGGCCCTCGCGTTCTACGCCGACGCTTGGCTGCCCGCGCCGTTCGTGCGGCTCGCAGCGCCGGTGCCTGCCCCGACGATCGACCTCACGATCCACTTCCGCACACGGCTCCCGCATCCGGGCATGGCGATCGACGCCCCCGTGCTTGCGCGCTTCTCGTCCTCGACCTCGCACGGCGGCTTCTTCGAGGAGGACGGGGCGATCTGGGCGCCGGACGGCACGCTGCTGGTGCAAAGCCGGCAGCTCGCGCTGCTGTTCCCCGCGTCATGAGCACGGCCCATCTGGGCCTGGGCTCCAACCTCGGCGACCGCCGCGCGCTGCTCCAGTCCGCGGTCGACGGGCTGGCCGAGCGCGGGGTTCGCGCCACCGCCTCGTCGTCGACCTATGAGACCGATCCCGTCGGCGACGTCCTCGACCAGCCGGCGTTCCTCAACGCCTGCCTCGCGGTGGAGACCACGCTGGAGCCCGACGCGCTGCTCGACGCCGCCAAGGATGTCGAGCGCGTCCTGGGCCGCACGACCTCGGGGCCCGGCTACGTCCACCACGGCCCGCGGCCGATCGACATCGACCTGCTGCTCTACCACGGCTGCGAGCACCGCTCCGAAGGGCTCACCATCCCACACCCCGCCCTGCTCGAGCGCCGCTTCGTGCTGATCGGACTGCTGGAACTGGACTTCACGCTGGCGACGCCTGACGGCGCGCGCCTCTCCGACGCGCTCGCCGCGCTGCCCGTTACCGAGGGCGTGCGCCGGGCGGGTCGGCCGCTGCGCCTGCCTTGATCGGCGTCAGCCCCTCGTCGCAGCGGACTTCGAGCTGGACGAGGTCGCCGCCCTCGTGGTCCATCTGCAGCGTCGTGTGAGCGATCGCGAAGCGGTCGCGCAGGATCTCCTGAAGCGTCAGCCGCGTCTGGTGGCAGTCGCAGTCGCGGCCGACGACGACGTGCGCGGCCAGCGCCGGAAAGCCTGAGGAGACCTCCCAGACGTGGAGGTCGTGGACCTCGACGACACCGGGCGCGCTCGCCAGCGCCAGCCCGATCTCCTCCACGTCCATGCCGCGCGGCGCGGCCTCCAGGAAGACCCGGCCCGACTCGCGCAACAGTCCGAACGAGGCGTACAGCATGATCGCGGCCACCAACAGCGCGGCGATGCCGTCGGCCTCGCGGAAGCCGGTGAGCAGGATGATGGCGCCGGCGATCGCCGTGGCGACGAACGCCGCGAGGTCGGTCAGCAGGTGCTGGTAGGCGCCCTCGATGTTCAGCGAGGAGCGGTTGGCGCTGGCCAACACCCAGGTGGCGACGAGGTTGACGACGACGCCGGCCAGCGCGACGATCAGGACCGCCGCGCCCTCGACCTCGGGCGGGTGGACCACGCGGCGCACGGCCTCCAAGGCGATGAGCACGCCCAGGATCAGCAAGGTCGCGCCGTTGAACTGGGCCGAGAGGATCTCGGCGCGCTTGAGACCGAAGGTGAAGGCGCCGCGGGCGGGGCGGCGGGCGAGGTTGATCGCGACCAGCGCCAGCGCGATCGCGGCGGCGTCGGTGAGCATGTGCGCCGCGTCTGACAGCAGGGCCAGCGACGAGGCGGCGATGCCGACAACGACCTCGACGGCCATGAAGCCCAGGATCAGCCCGAGGGCGATCCGGAGCTTGCCACGGTCGGCGTCCTGGGCGATGGCGTGGCTGTGCCCGTGGCCGGCGCCGGTGCTGTCGTGTGCGTGATCGTGGCCGCTGCCCACGGTCACAAGGCTAGTCTTCCGGCGCGGTCGCGGGGGCCTCAGGGCGCGAGGCCGGCGATCAGCCGGTCGATGATCTGCTCGACCTCGGCGCGCGCCGTGCCGGGGTCCTGGGAGCGGGCGATGTAGAGGGCGCCTTCGTCCATCGCGCCGAGCAGTAGGTGTGCCAGCGGCGTGATCGGCTGCTGGGCGATCAAGCCGGCGTCCATGCCGGCCTGCAGGACGTCGACGATCAGGCCGAGGCCGTGGCGGAAGCCGATCTCGCGCCAGCGCTCCCAGCCCAGGACGGCCGGGGCGTCGAGCAGGACGATGCGCTCGATCTCGGGCTCGGCGCAGACCGCGAGGAAGGCGACCGAGCCGGCGCGCAGCGCGGCCAACGGGTCGGTCGCCCCAGCCAGCGCGCCCTCGGCGATCCGCTGCGTCGTCTCGGCCTCGACCTGCTCGAAGACCGCTTCGAACAGCTGCTCCTTGTCACGGAACTGGTGGTAGAGCGCGCCGCGCGTGACGCCGGCCGCGCGGACGATCTCCTCCGTGCCCACGGCGGCGTAGCCACGCTGTGCGAACAGGGCGCGGGCGGCGCTCAGCAGCCCGTCGCGCGTCGCGCGCGAACGTTGCTCTTGCTTGTTGGCGGATTTGCTTTCCATACAGTCTGTATGTAAGTTGCGTACAGCTTGTACGTAATCTACCTGGAAGGCCTGCCGCCATGCCCGAGCTGACCCTGCAACAGGGGACCATCCGCTACCGCGACGTAGGCACCGGCCCGACGCTCTTGTTCGTCCACGGCGCGCTCGTCGACGGTCGCCTGTGGGAGCCGGTTGTCGACCGCCTGCGCGACCGCTTCCGCTGCGTCGTACCCGACCTGCCGCTCGGCTCGCACGAGCTGCCGCTCAAGGCCCACGCCGACCTCTCGCCGCACGGGCTCGCCGCGCTGATCGCCCAGATCATCGAGGCGCTCGACCTCGAAGACGTCACGCTGATCGGCAACGACACCGGCGGCGCGCTGTGCCAGCTGCTGGTCGTCGCCGAGCCCGAGCGCATCGGCCGCCTCGTGCTGACCGACTGCGATGCGTTCGAGGACTTCCCGCCCAAGGCGTTCAAGCCGCTGATCGCCGCCGCCAAGGTCCCTGGCGCGCTGCGCGCGCTGCTTCAGCCAATGCGCGTCAAGTCGGCCCGTCGCCTGCCGCTGGCTTACGGCTGGCTGACCAAGCGCCCGGTTCCCGACGACGTGATGGACGGCTGGACGCTGCGCGCGCTGGAGGACCCCGGGATCATGGCCGACCTGCGCAAGGCCCTGGTCGGGCTGAATCCGGAGGTCTTGTTGGACAACTCGCCCAAGTTGACGTCCTTCGACAAGCCGGTCCTGTTGGTCTGGTCGCGCGAGGACAAGTTCTTCAAGATCGAGAACGCGCATCGTCTCGCCGCGGTCTTCCCGAACGCGCGCGTCGAGGAGCTGACCGACGCCTACGCCTTCGTCAGCTGGGACCAGCCCGATCGCGTGGCCGAGCTCGTCGGCGCCTTCGCCGATCAGGCGGCGGGCAAGGTCGCGGCCTGAGCCGCGGTCGCGACGGGCAGCGCACCAGCCGGCACGGATGCCGGCAGCCGCGGGAACCAGCGGAAGGCGAAGGCCTCGGTGGGGCGGCCCTCGATCAGCGGCCGGACGTCGTCGAGGGTGTAGAGGAGACGGACCGACGGCGCGATCTGCAGATCGGCGGCGTTGGGCTGCTCGCCGTTGAGGACGCCGTCGGCGATGTACTGGTCGATCTGGTCGAGCTGTGCGGGCAGGGCCGCGAGATCCGTGCGGATGACGCTGTCGTCGACGCTGTTGAGGCGGCGCTCGATCGGCAGGACGACCTTGGAGAGGGCGACGACGGCCGGCATCGGCAGCTTCGGGTTGCGGGCCCCTTCCTGGAAGCCGTGCATGGAGCGCGGGTACTTGGTGAAGGCCGCCCACAGCAGGCGGCGCGGGACCGCCTGGAAGGTCTCGTCGCCCCAGCGCTCGGCCGCTTCGATGGCGGCAGCGCCCGCCGGGCCGTCGTAGAGCGGCGGCGACGCGACGCGCTGCTCCAGCGCACGCAGGATCGCGCGTGAGCCCTGCACCTTCTCGCCGTCCTCGAAGCGGACGCCCGGCACGGTGCGGCCGCCGAACAGCGGCTTCATGATGACCGGCTGCATCGAGATGGGAAGCTCGACGCACTTGAACGGGAGACCCTTGATCTCGAAGGCCTTCACGACGGTGTCGCTGGGATGTGAGCCGTGAAGGAGGTAGATGCGGGCGGGCATGCACGAACACTAACCGGTCCCCGGTGTTGGCATGATGCGCGCCGATGCTCCTGGTCGTCGACGTCGGCAACACGCAGACCCACTTCGGGACGTTCCGCTCCGACGAGCTGATCGAGCACTGGCGGTTTGCGACCGTGCGCACCTCCACCGCCGACGAGCTCGGCGCCGCGCTGCGCAACCTGCTGGAGCTGCGCGGGGTCGGCCTGGCGGATCTCAGCGCGTCGATCGTCTCCTCCACGGTCCCGCAGCTGGAGCCCGAGTGGCTGGCGATGGCCGGCCACTACCTGGGCCATCGCATGCTCGCCGTCGGGCCCGGGATCCGGACGGGCATGCCGATCAAGATCGACAACCCGCGCGAGCTGGGCGCCGACCGCCTGGTCAACGCCGTCGCCGCCTACGAGCGCCTCGGTGGGCCGTGCATCTCGGTCGACTTCGGCACCGCGGTGAACTTCGACGTCGTCTCGGTGCAGGGCGAGTACATCGGCGGCGTGCTGATGCCGGGCGTGGAGATCTCGCTGGACGCGCTGACCAGCCGCGGTGCCAAGCTCCCGCGCATCGACCTCGTCGCGCCGCGGCGCGCGATCGGCAAGGGCACGGTCGACGCGATCCGCTCGGGCGTCGTCTTCGGCTTCGCCGCAGCGGTCGACGGGCTGATCTCGCGCATCCAGGAGGAGCTGGGGGAGGAGGCGTCGACGATCGCCACCGGCGGGCTGGCGGATGTCGTCGTGCCGCACACGCACGCGATCGACGCGGTCGACGACCTGCTGACGCTCAAGGGGCTCAAGTTGCTGCACGAGCGCAACGTGAGCTGATCTCGCCCACGCAGTCGGGCACCTCGGGTGGGCCTGTCTGGGGACCTTGGACGTCCGGCTACGGGCCCACCCTGGCCAAGGGGGCGAGTTTTGTGTGGCCGTGGCCTAAGGGGGCTATGGAGCCCCTGCCGATCGTCGTCGCCGTTACGCCGTTGGCCCGCCTGCGCGGGTTGCTGGGTCTCCGCTCGCCGCCGTCCTTTGCGCTGCGGCTCGAGCGCTGCCGCTGCGTGCACACCTTCGGGATGCGCTTCGCGCTGGACCTGCACTGGCTGGGGGCTGACGGCGCGACGCTGCGCGTCGACCGTGCGGTGGCGCCCGGTCGCGTGCGCGCCTGCCGCCGGGCTCGGGCGGTCGTGGAGGTTCCGGTGGGCGCCTCTATCCTGGGATCTCTGTGACGACGCCGCGCCCCGCCCTCACCGACCCCTGGGATCTCGCGGGCATCCGCGTGCCCAACCGCGTGCTGCTCGCGCCGCTGGCCGGCATCGGCAACTGGTTCGTGCGCCTACAGGCGGCGCGCCACGGCGCGGGGATGGCCTACAGCGAGATGGTGTCGAGCTTCGCCATCCACTACGGCAACGAGAAGACGCTCACCGAGCTGCTGCGCGTCCATCCCGACGAAGGCCCCACGGCGCTGCAGCTCTTCGGGCAGGACCCCGAGGTGATGCGCAGCGCGGCGGCCTACGTGGCGCAGCACGTCCCGCAGGTCGACGTCATCGACCTCAACATGGGCTGCCCGGTGCCCAAGGTCTGTAAGACCGGCGCGGGCGCCGCGATGCTCAAGGATCCCGACACCGCCGTGGCGGTCGCGCGGGCGGCCGCCGAGGGCAGCGGCAAGCCGGTGACCGTCAAGCTGCGCTCCGGCTCGGTGCCCGGTGACACCAGCGGCGTCGATCTCGCCCATCGCCTGGTCGCCGAGGCGGGCGTCGCGGCGATCACCTTCCATCCGCGCTCGGCCAAGGTCCACCACGCCGGCGTGCCCGACTACGACCTCGCCGCCGAGTTGGTGGCGAGCCTGCCGGCCCCGGTGATCCTCACCGGCGGCCTGCACACGGTTGCCGAGGTCCAGGACGCCTACGAGCGCACCGGCGCTGCCGCCGTCATGCTCGCCCGCGGCTCGCTGGGCAACCCGTGGCTCTTCGAGCAGCTTCTCGGCCGTCGTGCCGATGGCCCGACCGCGGCGGAGATCCTTGCCGAATGGCACTGGGTCATCGACCGCGCCGAGGAACACCTCGGCCCCGAGCGCGCCGGCCGCTACCTGCGCAAGTTCCACCCGTGGTACGTCGACCGCCTCGACGGCGGCAAGGAGCTGCACATCGCGCTCCAGCAGACGCAGACCGTCGCGGATGCGCGCGCGGTGCTCGCCGAGCACGAGTCCACGCTGCTGGTCACCTGAACGCTGGCGTCTGCGTCCGCGGACGCCTAGATGGGGGCTCGCGACGTTTCTGGACACGCTGCAGGCTGGCATGCGGCGGTCCAGCAGGCGTTTCTTGCGCCGCTATACTGCCGCGCTCGCTGGGCTCGGAGGGTCGCCGCAGGCGGTTCCGGGCTTGGACCGGTCTACCTCTCTCACTATGCCCCGAGACGTCATCCTCACCCCAGAAGGCCTCACGAAGCTCAAGGACGAGCTGTCGCACCTGCAGGCCGAGGGCCGGCGCGAAGTCGCCGAGCGCATCAAGGAGGCGCGGGACTTCGGCGACATCGCCGAGAACGCCGAGTACGACGACGCCAAGAACGCGCAGGCGATGCTCGAGGCCAAGATCGCCCAGCTCGAGGAGCGCATCCGCGCCGCGACGGTCGTCGATCCCTCAGAGCTGTCCAACGACGTCGTCGGCGTCGGCTCGATCGTCCACGTCAAGGACGAGAAGACCGGCAAGTCGCAGAAGTTCACGATCGTCGGCTCGGCGGAGGCCAACCCGGCCGAGGCCAAGCTCTCCAACGAGTCGCCCGTCGGCCGTGCCCTGCTCGGCCACAAGCGCAACGAGACGGTCTCCGTCTCGGTCCCCAAGGGACCGGCGCGAAAGCTCAAGATCACCAAGATCGACGTCGGCGTCTAGGCTCTCCCGCCAGGATGGCTGAGCCCGACGCAAAGCCGGGCGAGACGCCCGAGCCTGAAGATCACAACGCCCTGCTGGCGGTCCGGCGCGCCAAGCTCGACGCGCTGCGCGCCGCGGGCGTCAACCCGTTTCCGCCGGACTTCCCCGGCGTCGTGCCGACCGCCGACGTCCGCGCCGCCCACGAAGGACTTGAGGCCGGGGCCGAGACCGACGCGACCTATCGCGTCGCCGGCCGCCTCACCCAGCGTCGCGGCCAGGGCAAGATGGCGTTCCTGGATCTCGTCGACCGCTCCGGGCGCATCCAGTTGCAGGCGCGCCTCGACGTCCTTGGCGAGGAGCGCATGTCGCGCCTGCTCGACCAGCTCGACCTCGGCGACATCATCGGCGTTGACGGCACCGCCTTCGTCACCCGTCGCGGCGAGCTGAGCCTGCGCGTCGACGACTACACCGTGCTGGCCAAGGCGCTGCGCCCGCCGCCCGATGCCCACTACGGCCTGCGCGACGTCGAGACCCGCTTCCGCCAGCGCGAGCTCGACCTGATGGCCTCCGAGGAGGCGCGCGCGCTCTTCGTCACGCGCGCCAAGATCGTCTCGGCCGTGCGCCGCTTCCTGGACGAGCGCGGCTTCGTCGAAGTCGAGACGCCTGTCCTGCAGCCGCTCTACGGCGGGGCGGCCGCGCGCCCGTTCACGACGCATTTCAACGCGCTGGACCGCGACTTCTACCTGCGGATCGCGACCGAGCTGTACCTCAAGCGGCTGATCGTCGGCGGGCTCGAGCGGGTCTACGAGCTCGGCAAGGACTTCCGCAACGAGGGCATCTCCTACAAGCACAACCCCGAGTTCACGATGGTCGAGTGGTACGAGGCCTACGCGGACTACGAGGACATGATGCGCGCGGTCGAGGAGCTGTTCCCGCGCGTGGCGGCCGCGGCCGGATACGCGGGGGAGATCGACTTCGGCGCGACGCCCTATCGCCGCGTCGGCCTGATCGAGGTCATCCAGGAGGCGACGGGCATCGACGTCATGGCGCACCCGACGGGCGCCGAGCTGGCCGCCGCCATCAAGGCCGCCGGGATCGACATGCCGACCGACGACCTCGAGTGGCCCGGCCTCGTCGATGACCTCTTCTCCAAGCAGGTCGAGCCGACGCTGATCACGCCGACCTTCGTCATCGACTATCCGAAGGCGCTGAGCCCCTTCGCCAAGGACCACCGCAGCAAGCCGGGGCTGGTCGAGCGCTTCGAGGTCTTCGCCAACGGGATGGAGGTCGGCAACGCCTTCACCGAGCTCAACGACCCCGACGAGCAGCGGGCCCGCTTCGAGGCCCAGGTGCGCCTCGCCGAGGCCGGCGACGAGGAGACCACGCCCTACGACGAGGTCTTCGTCCAGGCGCTCGAGCACGGCATGCCCCCGACGGGCGGCATCGGGATCGGGATCGATCGCCTGGTCCTCCTCCTGACCGGTCACAAGTCGATCCGCGAGATCGTGCTGTTTCCCGCGATGCGGGACTGACGCGGCGAAACGCGCGCTTCGCAGGACGTTCGCATCCCGCAAGGCTCCGACAGGCCCTGCGGTAAACTGCTCCATGCCCGCCGAACGGACCCGATTGACTCATCCTCTCGGCCTTTGCGGCCGAATAGTTGGGTAGATCGGGTAACTCGGTGACCTCCAGCACCGTTGTACTTGCAGTACGAATGTTCATCCGGACCACCTCTTCGACCGACCGCTAGCGAATCTCCCCCCGCGCAGTAAGGAAGGACGTTCCAAGATGTTCGAGCGATTCACAGAGCGAGCCCGCCAGGTGGTCGTGCTCGCCCAGGAAGAGGCGAGGACGCTCAAGCACAACTACATCGGCACCGAGCACATCCTGCTCGGCCTTCTCCGCGAGGAGGAGGGGCTGGCCGCCCGCGTCCTTGAGTCCCTTGACATCACCGTCGAGCGCGTGCGCGCGCAGGTGGTGCGCATCGTGGGCTCGGGCGAGGAGGTCACCTCGGGTCAGATCCCCTTCACGCCGCGCGCCAAGAAGGTGCTGGAGCTCGCGCTGCGCGAGGCATTGAGCCTCGGCCACAACTACATCGGCACCGAGCACATCCTGCTCGGACTGGTCCGGGAGAACGAGGGCGTCGCGGCCCGCATCCTCCTCGACTTCGACGCCGACTCCGAGAAGATCCGCAACGAGGTCATCCGGATGCTCTCCGGTCCGGGCGGCCGTCGCCAGAGCGGCGCGGGCGCGGGTGCTGCCGGCGCGGCCGGTGGCGCGGGCACGGGCGAGGGCAAGAAGTCCTCCAAGCTGCTCGACCAGTTCGGGCGCAACCTGACCAAGCTCGCCTCCGACGGCAAGCTCGATCCGGTCGTCGGTCGCGAGACCGAGATCGAGCGGATCATGCAGATCCTGTCGCGCCGCACCAAGAACAACCCGGTGCTGATCGGCGAGCCCGGCGTCGGCAAGACCGCCGTGGTCGAGGGCCTGGCCCAACGGATCACCAACGCCGACGTCCCCGAGCTGCTCAAGGGCAAGCAGATCTACACGCTGGATCTCGCGGCGCTGGTCGCCGGCTCGAAGTACCGCGGCGAGTTCGAGGAGCGCCTCAAGAAGGTGATGAAGGAGATCACCCAGCGCGGCGACATCATCCTGTTCATCGACGAGATCCACAACCTCGTCGGGGCCGGCGCCGCCGAGGGCGCGATCGACGCCGCGTCGATCCTCAAGCCCGCGCTGGCGCGTGGCGAGCTGCAGACGATCGGCGCCACGACGCTCGACGAGTACCGCAAGTACCTCGAGCGCGACTCCGCCCTGGAGCGGCGCTTCCAGCAGATCCGCGTGGACCAGCCGTCTCCCGAGGAGACGGTCCAGATCCTCAAGGGCCTGCGCGACCGCTACGAGCAGCACCACAAGATCGAGATCACCGACGAGGCGCTGGAAGCAGCCGCCGAGCTGGCCGATCGCTACATCTCCGACCGCCAGCTGCCCGACAAGGCCATCGACCTCATCGACGAGGCCGCGTCGCGCATGCGCATCAAGTCGATGACCTCGCCCCCGGTCTACCGGGAGCTCGAAGAGGAGATCGAGGAGACGCGCCGCGCCAAGGAGGCCTCGATCGAGGCCCAGGAGTTCGAGAAGGCCGCCAACCTCCGTGACAAGGAGCGGCGCCTGACCAACAAGAAGCGCGAGCTCGAGGAGCAGTGGGAGGCCGGCGAGGCAGAAGGCGCCGAGCGTCCGGCCATCGGCGAGGAGGAGATCGCCGACATCGTCTCGATGTGGACGGGCATCCCGGTCTTCAAGCTCACCGAGGCCGAGACCCAGAAGCTGATGCGCATGGAGGACGAGCTCCACAAGCGCGTCATCGGTCAGCACGCCGCCGTCGAGGTCATCTCGAAGGCGATCCGTCGCTCGCGTGCCGGACTGAAGGACCCGAAGCGGCCCACGGGCTCGTTCGTGTTCCTCGGCCCGTCGGGCGTCGGCAAGACGGAGCTGGCCCGCACGCTCGCCGAGTTCCTGTTCGGCGACGAGGACTCGATGATCCGCATCGACATGTCGGAGTACATGGAGAAGCACGCGGTGTCGCGCCTCGTCGGGTCGCCCCCCGGCTACATCGGCTACGACGAGGGCGG
>JBEVLC010000412.1:0-3720 GCA_040509415.1 Baekduia sp.
CCCGCGCCTGCTTTGAGGCCGCACTGGACTACGCCGCCCAGCGCATCGCCTTCGGCCGCCCGATCGCCGCCACCCAACTCCAACAACTCAAACTCGCCACCATGGCCACCCAGATCAACCAAGGAACACTCCTAGCACTCCACCTCGGCCGCCTAAAAGACAACAACCTGCTGCGCAACGAACACGTCTCCATGGGCAAACTCGCCAACGTCAACATGGCCCTCGACGTCGCCCGCAACGCCCGCCAGGTCCTCGGCGCCAACGGCGTCACGCTCGAATACCCCGTCATCCGCCACATGAACAACTTGGAGTCGGTCGTCACCTACGAAGGCACGGCAGACGTCCACGCACTCGTCGTCGGCGGCGCACTAACCGGGACCCAAGCCTTCCGATGACGATGGCATCGCGGAGCGCGTCGGCGTCGTCGGCGCCGGCATCATGGGCGCGGGCATCGCCGAGGTGTGCGCTCGCATCGACAAGGGCATGATCAAGGGCTGCGCCCATCCGATGGGGCCGCTGGCGCTGTCGGACCTCATCGGCCTGGACACCGTGCTCGGCGTGTCTGAGACGCTGTATGCCGAGCACCGCGAGCAGCTGTTCGCCCCGCCGCCGCTCCTGCAACGCCTGGTCGGCGCCGGTCTGCTCGGGCGCAAGACCGGCCGCGGCCTCTACAGCTATGGCTGACCGTGGCCGCCGATAGCCTAGCTGCCCCGATGCCCTCGTCGAATGTCCACGCCACGGCACAGCAGTACGCCGTCGATGCGCTGAGGCTGCTGATCGTCTCGGGCGGGCTCCGGCCGGGCCAGCGCGTCAACCAGGAGGACGTCGCGCGCGACGTCGGCCTCAGCGTCGCGCCGATCCGCGAGGCGCTGCGCGTGCTCGAGCAGGAAGGGCAGGTCACCTACCTGCCCCGTCGCGGCTACCTCGTCACCGAGTTGCGCATTGAGGATCTCGAGGAGATCTACGCATTGCGGGCCGTGGTCGAAGGCCGTGCCGCGCGGGACGCGCTGCCGTCACTCGACGAGGATGCGCTGCAGCGGATCACGCTGGCGGCGAAGGAGTGCGTCGACGCCGCGGAAGTCGGCGACGTGGTCGCGGAGCTGGCCGCTAACCGGCGCTTCCACTTCGGGATCCTCGACGCTCCCAGCCGCCCGCACACGATGCGAGTGATCCGCTTGCTGTGGGACTCGACGGAGGCCTACCGGGCGATGTACTACAACTCGCCCGAGGAGCGTCACAACTCGATCGACGCGCATGATCGCATCCTCGACGCACTGCGCGACCGGGATCCCGATCGGCTGGTCGCCGAGCTCAACGACCACCGCAACCGCGCTCTGGAGGTGCTGCGCGGCGTGCTCATCGATCCGTCCTGACCAACGCCGCTGCTCATTGATGAGCTCGCCGACAGATGGGTCGCCGGACGCGGCCCATCCCGTGGACGCTCAGCCGTCCTTGGTGGCTGCGACTGCGAGGGCGACGTAGAGCGACGTGATGGTCGCCGGGTCCTTGAGCGGGCGGCCGAGTAGCTTCTCGGCGCGCGACAGCCGGTGGCGCAAAGAGTTGTGGTGCAGGTGCAGCGACCGGGCGGCGGCCATCACGTCGAGGTCGTGCTCGAGGTAGGCGACCACGGCGTCGCGTACCGGCGGCTGCGATCCAAGCGTGTCGAGGAGCCGGCCGGCCGTCGGGGACAGACGCTCAGGCGAGATGTCGGCGACGATGGCCGCGGCGACGTCGAGGTCGTCGATCTCGGTGACGATGCCCGGAGCGGCCCGTCCGGCCGCCACGCCTGCGTCGCGGTACGAGGCCGGAACGCCCGCCGCCGTCCGCGTAGAGCGGCCGATACCGGCGGCCCACCCGGGGGCTCGCGCCAGCGCCTCCTCGACTCCGGCCCGGATGACCTCTCGGGCGCCCTGTGCGAGGAGGGTTCCACCGTCCGCGGGCGCCTGGGCGAGCACCTGAACGCCTTGGGCGAAGAGCGTGCGCGCGACAAGCTCGACGGGCGGCTCGGTCGGGTCTAGGCCGGCGAGCACGATGGCGACCACCGGTGATCCGAAGTCGAGCCCGAGCGCGGCGGCGCGGCCCGCGGCGGTCACCGGCACCTCGTCGGAGCGGCCTTGGACCAAGGCGTCTACCACGGCGCTGCGGACGGCTTGCTCCTGGGTAGCGGCAAGCTCGTCCAGTCTCGCGAGCGCCGCGACGACCGGCGCCGCCGCGCGAGCAGCGGGTCGCGCGGTCCGCGCGAGGTCCTGGCCGCTCATGCTCGTCAGCGTCAGCCACGACACGTCGCCGCGGCCGCTGGCTAGTGGCGTCGCGAGCGCGTCCACGCCGTCGCAGTCGAACTGGATGAGCACGCCGGGACGCGCGCGGATCTGCTCCCAGAGCCGTTCGGTCGGCGCAGGTCCGGTCGTGTCGAGGACTTCGCCCGCGGCCGAGAACAACGTCGCGACGGCATCGGTGAACTCGGCCAGCCGCTGGATCACGGCGCGTCGCGGCTGGTCGTCGTCGAGTGCGTCCATCAGGAAGAGCTGCAGCGACGACAGCCGCTGCAGCGCGCGAACGTCGGTGCTCAGCACCGCCCGGTTAACGGCGCTGATGACGTCGCGGAATGCGGTCTGCAGTGGCACCGCGACCACCGGCAGGCCGACCCGGTCGGCCTCCTCGACGATCGTCTCGGGCACGCGGTCGAAGACGATCCCTTCGGCGAGCCCGAGACCAGCCGCGCCGATCTCTGCCAGCTCGCCAACCAAGCGGCGTTGCGCGACCGGGTCGTCGCGCAGCCGCACGCCGGTGGTGAGCATGAGCCAGTCGCGTTCGAGCCACACGCCGGGGTGGTCGATCTCGATGCTGTGTGCGCCGAGGACGCGCTGGTCGCTGGCGGCGGGGTCGGTGGACGCGAGGGTCAGGCCCAGATCGCCGCCGAGCAGCTCGCCGAGGGTCATGGGGTGACGATCCGGAACCAACGCCTCTTGGAGTATTGCTGACAAGCGGCGGCGGCGTTGGACATCTCCCGATGGACCTGCTCATGCCGCCGCCGGAGCATCACAGCATGGCTGCCACCACGAGCGCTGGCGCCGGCACGACCGCCGGCCTGTACATCGACGGGCGCTGGATCGACACGAACCGGCACTTCACGCGCACCAACCCGGCCAGGCCCAGCGAGGTCGTCGGCCGCTCGGCCCTCGCGAGTGCCGACGACGTCGCCGCCGCGTACGACGCGGCCGAGCGCGCGGCCCGTCCCTGGGCTCGTACGCCGGCGCCGCAGCGTGCCGAGCCCCTCCTGCGCGCGGCGGCGCTCGT
The DNA here is from genome assembly GCA_040509415.1 of Baekduia sp. Classification (GTDB taxonomy): domain Bacteria; phylum Actinomycetota; class Thermoleophilia; order Solirubrobacterales; family Solirubrobacteraceae; genus Baekduia. Next base: position 3,298 of record JBEVLC010000412.1, read on the forward strand.
CGCCGAGCGGGCGACGGAGATCGCCCGGACGCTCACCCTTGAGGAGGGCAAGGCCACGCGCGACGCGCGCGGCGAGGTCCTCCGCGCCGCGGCCATCCTGCGCTTCCATGCCGGAGAGTGCATGCAGCCGATCGGGGACGTCTTCGACAGCGCGGTCGAGAACACGATGATCCAGACCGTCCGGAAGCCGCTCGGGCCGATCGCCGTGATCACCCCGTGGAATTTCCCGATCGCCATCCCGGCCTGGAAGATCGCGCCGGCGCTCGCCTACGGCAACACCGTCGTGTGGAAGCCGGCCGAGATCGCCTCGGGCACCGCTGCGCTGCTCGCCGGCTGTCTGGACGACGCCGGCCTGCCGGCCGGTGTGCTCAACCTCGTCACCGGCCGCGGCCGCGAGATCGGCGACGCGATCGTCGGCGATCC
>JBEVLC010000413.1:0-2782 GCA_040509415.1 Baekduia sp.
GACTCCCGCGAGCAGGATCACGATCGGCAGCCAGATGCGCACGTACGTCATGAGACCTCCACGGTAGCCCGCCGGCGGGTGGCGAGTACCAGCCCGGTGAGGATCGCCGCGACGCCGACGAGCTGCAGCGCGCTCGGGTGCTCGCTGAAGATGATCACGCCGAGCAGCACCGAGCCGACCGGCTGGATCGTCAGCAGGATCGACGTCAGCGCGGCGGGCAGGCGCGGCAGCGAGGCGGAGATCAGCAGCCAGCCCAGGACCTGCGACGTGAGCGCCAGCGTGACGAGCCAGCCGTGGGCGGGCCACGACGGCACGAGATCGAGGTCGCCGACCGCCGCGCCGATCGCCAGCGCGCTGAGCGCGGCGACCAAGGTTGCGTCGAACAAAGGCCCCGCCGGCCGGCGCAGATCCGAGCCGCCGGCGCGCAGGACGAGCAGGAACCCGGCGTAGGTCAGGCCGGTGGCGATGCCGAAGACCACGCCTTGAAACGGCTGATCACCGTAGGCGCCGGACTCCAGCGCGCCGGAGATCAGGACGATCCCCGAGAGCATCAAGGGCAGCGTCGCCAGAACGCGCGCGCCGGGCTTCTCACCCAGCACCATCCAGGCGATCAGCGGCACGAAGGCGACCTGGAGGTTGCCGAGCACGGTCGCCAGCCCGGCGCCGACGTCGTCGATCGCGTGGTGCCAGCAGACGAGGTCGACCGCGAAGAAGACGCCGGCGATCGCCGCCAGGCGGCGGTCCTTGGCCGGCCGCTGGCCGTGGCGGCGGTCCTCCGCGCGCGCGAGGAAGAAGAGGATCGGCACCGCGTAGGCGCAGCGGAAGACCGCAGCGGTCGACGGCGAGACCTCGGCGAGGCGGACGAGGATGGCCGAGAACGCGATCGCCAGCGCCCCGAGCACCGCCAACGCGCGCGGGCGCGCTGCGAGCTGCTCGAGCGGTGTGGTGGTGGCGGTCGCCGTGGGTTGGACCACGGCGAAGCACGGTAGGGCTCAGGGCGTCGGGGCGGTGTTCTGATCGGAGCCGACCGTCACGATCACCGTCGCTGTTTGTCCGGCCAAGGCGCGCTCGCGTGCCGAGGCGGGGCTGACGACGGCGGGTGCGAGCCCAAGGAGCTTGGCTACGCGCAAGGCGCGGTCCGCGTGGCCGGGCGTGAAGGTCACCGTGGTCTTGGTGCGGGGCTGGTCCGGGCCGTTGGTGACGTTGCCGATCTTGTATTTGTTGTTCTGTAGGCGATTGGCCACTGCACGAGCAAGGCCTGGCACGGTGGTGCCGTTCAGCACGGCGACGGTGTACGCGCCGCGTCGCGGCGTGGCGCCGGACGGGGCGGGAATCGTTTGCGCGGCGGTCGTTGCCGGCGCTACAGGCCCGCTGCCCGCGGAGGTCCCGGCGTCGCTGCCGCTGATGGCGGTGGCCAGTCCGGCGCCGCCTGCGACAACCAGGAGCAAGATGGTGGACAACAGTGCGAGCCGTTGCCGCCGCGCGCGGCGCAGGCGCTGCGGCCGCCGTGGCGTGGCGTCGACGAGCTGACGCTCGAGGTCGGCAAAGAAATCGGTCATGACTCGGTCCTTCCGGAGGCGAGGCGTGCGCGCAGCGCGGACAGGCCGCGGGAGACGCGCTTGCGGGCGACGACCTCCGAGATGCCGGCCGCGTCGGCGAGTTCGGCGTACTCGTGGTCGAGCAGGACGCGCAGCGCGACGGCGTCGCGCTGGTCGGGCGGGAGGGCGTCGAAGCCCTCGCGCAATTCGACGCGGATCAGCTCCGCGCTGGCGGCCGACTCGATCTGCTCGAGCGCCGCGTCGTCGAGCTGGGTGCGGTCGATCCCCATCCGGCGTCGTGCCCGGTCCTCGACCGCGCCGCGGCGGCGCAGCTGCGCGAGCCGGTGGCGGGCGATCCCGAACAGCCAGGCGATCGGTTCGCCGCGCTCGGGGTCGAAGCGATCCAGCGCTTCGAGCGCGACGGCGAAGGTCTCGGCCGTCAGGTCCGCGGCGTCCTGGGCCTCGTGCGTGCGGGCGAGGTGAAACGCGGCGATCCGGCGGGCGTGCCGGCGGTAGAAGGCGCCGAACGCCTCGCCCTCGCCGGCCAGTGCCGCCGCCAGCAGCTCGGTGTCGGGACGGGGGTCCATGAACGTGATGCGCACATCTTCCCCTCCGTGTGACCGACCCACCGGACCCCCCCTGGGCGTCGAGGGACGACTCAACCACGTCCTCGGTGGTTCAGTCGTCCCTCGACGGCCGGGCGCCGGTGCCGTCAGCCGGTCATCGCCAGCAGCGCGCCTTCGTGCTCGAGCAAACGTCGCTTGCTCTCCAGCCCGCCGGCGTAGCCGGTCAGCGCGCCGCGCGCGCCGATAACGCGGTGGCACGGGACGACCAGCGGCAGCGGGTTGCGGCCGTTGGCGGCGCCGACCGCACGGGCGGAGCCGGGCGCGTCGAGCGCGGCCGCGATCTCGCCGTAGGTCGTGGTCGTGCCGTAGGGGATCGCGGCGACGTGCGCCCACACGCGCCGCTCGAAGGCGCCGCCGAAGTGGGGACGCAGCGGCAGGTCGAACGCCGTCCGCACACCATCGGCGTAGTCCCGCAGTTGGCGGACGGCCTCGCCAAGCACGCCGTCGTCGACGCGCGGCGACCCAGGCGGGATGTCGGCGATGTCGAAGCGGATCTCGCAGAGGGCGTCGCCGTCGGCGAGCAGGACGAGCTCCCCGATCGGAGACACGACGGTCGTGTGGGTCAGCGGCATGGCGCGATGCTCCTTGAAGCTTCGATAGGCGTCGGGCAGGCAGGTC
>JBEVLC010000414.1:0-23857 GCA_040509415.1 Baekduia sp.
GCGCGCGTCGACGCGCTCACGGGCCTCGGCAACCGCCGCGCGCTCGACGAGGCGCTCGTGGCCCAGGTCGCGCTGGCCGCCCGCACCAGGCGCCCGCTCTCGGCGCTGGTCGGTGACCTCGACAACTTCAAGCAGATCAACGACCGCTTCGGCCACCACGGCGGCGACCGCATCCTCGAGGACGTCTCCGCCGTCATGCGCGACGTCGTCCGCACGCCCGACAGCTGTTTTCGCTGGGGCGGCGACGAGTTCGTGATCCTGCTCCCCGAAGCCGACCTCTCCGAGGCCGAGGAGGTCGCCGCGCGTGTCGCGGTGGCCATCGCCGCGCGCTGCTTCGCCGCCGACGGCACGGCCGTCGGCATCACCATCGGCGCCGCCGAGCACACCCCCGGTCAGACCGGCGACCGACTGCTGGCGATCGCCGACGACGCGCTGCTGGCCGCCAAGGCCGGCACGCGCGCCTGACCGCCCGGGCCGTCTAGGTCTGGGAGCTGAGCTCCGGCTCGGCGCTTCGCTCGGCCGCGATCTCGGCCTCGATGCGCGCGACGAACTCCTCGACGGTGAAGGTCCCCTCGTCGCCGCCGCGATGGCGGCGAACGGAGATCGAGCCCGTCTCGGCCTCGCGGTCGCCGACGATCAGCATGTAGGGGATCTTTGCCAGCTCCGCTTCGCGGATCTTGCGGTTGACCGACTCGGTGCGGTCGTCGAGCTTGACGCGCAGGCCGGCCGCTCGCAACGCCTCAGTGGCCGTCCGAGCCGCGTCCTCGTGGCGGCTGGCGATCGTCAGCACGATCGCCTGGGCCGGGGTCAGCCAGAGCGGGAACTCGCCGGCGTAGTGCTCGATCAGGATGCCGATGAAGCGCTCGAAGGACCCCAGCAGCGCACGGTGGATCATCACCGGCCGGTGCAACCCGTTGTCTGAGCCGATGTAGGTCGCGTCCAGGTGCTCGGGCATCTGGTAGTCGAGCTGGACGGTGCCCAGCTGCCAGGAGCGGCCCAGCGAGTCGCGCATGTGCAGGTCGATCTTCGGGCCGTAGAACGCACCGTCGCCGGCGTTGATCTCGTACTCCAGCCCCTGGCGCTTGAGCGCGTTCTCCAGCGCCTGCTCGGCGTGGTCCCAGGTCTCGTCGGAGCCCAGGCGCTTGGCGGGCCGCGTCGAGAGCTCCAGCTTGGGCTCGAAGCCGAACAGCCGGTAGAGGTCGAAGCCGAAGTCCAGGCAGCCGACGACCTCGTCCTCGATCTGCTCCTCGGTGCAGAAGATGTGGGCATCGTCCTGGGTGATGTGACGGACGCGCATCAGCCCGTGCAGCGTGCCGCTGGGCTCATGGCGATGGACGAGGCCCTGTTCGCTGAAGCGGATCGGCAGCTCGCGGTAGGAGCGCCGCACATCCTTAAAGAGCTGGACGTGGCCCGGGCAGTTCATGGGCTTGAGGCCCATCGGCCGGTCCTCGATGTCGGTGAAGTACATGTTGTCGCGGTAGTTCTGCCAGTGGCCGCTGGCCTTGAACAGCTCGACGTCCCAGAGGATCGGGGTCTTGACCTCCTGGTAGCCGCGCTTGCGATTCTCGGTCCGCCACAGCTCGGTCAGCGCGTTCCAGATCGTCATGCCCGGCGGCTGCCAGAGCGGCATGCCCGGCGCCAGCTCGGAGAACGTGAACAGCCCGAGGTCCTTGCCCAGACGGCGATGGTCGCGCGCCCGCGCCTCTTCGAGCATGTGCAGGTGGGCGTCAAGCTCCTTCTGCTTGAAGAAGGCGGTGCCGTAGACGCGGGTGAGCATCTGGCGCTCGGAGTCGCCGCGCCAGTAGGCGCCCGCGACCGACTGCAGCTTGAAGGCGCCGATGCGCTTGGTGGTCGGCGCATGCGGTCCGCGACACAGATCGGTGAACGGGCCGTTGGTGTAAAGGCTGACGGTGTCGACGCCCTCGTTCTTGACGAGGTCCTCGATCAGCTCAACCTTGTAGTCCTGGCCCTCGGCGCGGAAGCGCTCCAGCGCCTCGGGCACCGAGACGACCTCGCGGACGAAGGCCTCGTCGGCGGCGACGTGCTCCTTCATCTTGGCCTCGACGCGCTCGAAGTCCGCGTCGGTGAACTGCGTGCCCTCCGGGAAGTCGAAGTCGTAGTAGAAGCCGTTCTCGATGGCCGGACCGATCGAGATCTTCACGCCCGGGTAGAGCTCCATCATCGCCGCGGCCAGCACGTGGGCGGTGTCGTGACGGATCAGCTCCAGCGCGTCCTCGCCGGAGCGGTCGGTGACGATCTCCAGCACCGCGCCGTCAGGCAGCGGTTGGGAGAGGTCTTGCGTCGTCCCGTCGACCTTCACCGCGAGGGCCGCCTTCGCGAGCCCCGGTCCGATCGAGGCCGCTGCATCGGCGCCAGTGGCGCCGTCGGCGAGCTCGAGCTCCTTGCCGTCCGGGAGGGTGACCTTCATGCGGCCATCCTAGGAGAGAGCCCGTAGGCGCGTTGCGGCCGTGCTGCCCGCTGGCAGGGGTCCGCTCGTTGCGCGCTGCCGTGCTCGCTACCGTGTGGTCACCGGATCTCCGGAGGGCGTTGGTCTTGCGCAGCGCGCACACGCCTCCAGACCGGCTTTCGCAACGCACCCGAAGCGGCTAGGACGTGGCGCACCAGTCGTGCGTCTCGCTCATGGCCGCCCGAAGGAGGGATCCCATGCGATCTCACATGCTCACCGGACTGACTCTTGCCGGCGGCACGTTCGCCGCCGTAGCCGCAGTAGCCGCCACGCCCGCGGGCGCGGCCACCCCGATCGCCGACGACCTACTGACTCCCGAACGGGGGCTCGCACCGCTCGTGCGAGTCGTGAAGACGCCGTTGATCGCCAAGGACCTGCGCCTCGCACGGCGGGTCGCCCGCGTCGAGGGCGAGCGCCTGGCGCCGGGCTACGCGCGCACCGTCGGCTCATGGTCGCTGACCAAGCTCACGCGCCATCACCACCACCTGCGCCGCGAGCTGCGCTCGGCTCGCCGGGCGCGCGCGCAGGCACGGGAGCAGGCGCGCGCGGAGGCACGCGCCGCGGCCTCGACGGCGTCCCCGGCGCTGGAGGCGATCGCCGCCTGCGAGTCCGGCGGCAACCCGCAGACCGACAGCGGCAACGGGTTCTACGGCAAGTACCAGTTCACCCTTGCCACCTGGCAGGCGGTCGGCGGCGCGGGCAACCCCGCGCAGGCCTCCGAGGCCGAGCAGGATCGTCGCGCGGCCGCGCTGCTGGCCCAGGCCGGTCCGGGCCAATGGCCCGTCTGCGGACAGTGACCGGAGGCCGCCGAGCGCTCTCGTAAGGTGGCGGACATGGACGCTGCCCGCCTGCGTGCCGCCTTCCCGGTCCTGGAGCGCACCGCGTACCTGAACGCGGGCACGTGCGGGCCGCTGCCGGCCGCCGCGCAGCGCGCCGCCGCCGAGGCGTGGCGGTTCGCGACCGAGGAGGGCCGCAGCGGCGCGTTCTACGAGCGGCTGATGGCGATGTCGGACCAGCTGCGCGCGCGGTATGCGAGCGCGCTGGGGGCCGCCCGGCCCGAGGACGTCGCGCTGACGTCGGGCACCAGCGATGGCTGCGGGCGCGTCGTCGCGGGCGTGTCGCTCGGTCCGGGCGATGAGATCCTCACCGCCGACGACGAGCATCCGGGCCTGCAGGGACCGCTGATCGCCGCGCGTCTGCAGCGTGGTGTGACGTTGCGGGCCGTGCCGCTGGCGTCGATTCCAGACGCTGTGAGCGAGAACACCAAGTTGATCGCGTGCTCGCACGTGTCGTGGCACAGCGGCGCGGTCGCGCCCGTGGCGGCGATCGTCGCGGCCGCGGGCGCGTATGACATCCCGGTGTTGCTCGACGGCGCTCAGGGTGTGGGTGCGGTGCCGATCGATGTTGGTGCGCTTGGTGTGGCGGCCTATGCGGGCTCGGGCCAGAAGTGGCTCTGCGGGCCGGTTGGGTGCGGGATGCTGTGGATCGCGCCGGCGTTCGCCGACCGGATCGCGGCGCTCGCGCCCGCCTATCGTGGCGTCGCCGACCATGGTGTAGGCCTGGCGTCTGGTTTGGTGGAGGACGCGCGGCGCTACGACGTGCCGTCGCAAGATCTCGCAACGGTCGCGGCCGCTGCCGCGGCGTTCGACATCCTCGCCGAGGCCGGGTTGGCTTTGGTGCAAGAGCGCGCGATCGGGTTGGCAGCGTCGTTGGCGTCGTCGCTGGCTACGGCCGGCTTTGCGGTGGTGCCGCGGGGTGACACGACGCTCGTGGCCTGGGCGGTGGACGGTGGCGACGAGGCCGCGATCGCCATGCGCGACCGTCTCCAGGCCGGTGGCGTCACGATCCGTGACCTGCCGGGGGTTGGACGGCTGCGCGCGTCGGTTGGTGCGTGGAACGACGAGGACGACGTGCAGCGGCTGCTGACGGCGTTGATGTAGGTCATGAGTAGCGTGCGTCCCAGCGTCGCGGTCCTCGTCGCCGCGTTTGACGCCGAGCGGTTCGTCGGCCAGGCGGTGCGCTCGGCGCTCGCGCAGGACTACCCGGCCGATCGACTCCATGTTGTCGTTGTCGACGATGGCTCGGCCGATGCGACGGCCGCCGTGGTCGCGGGGATCGCCGAGGAGCACCCCGGGCGGGTCACGCTGGTGCGCCAGGAGAACCGTGGGTCGGTCGGGGCGGTCAACCGCGCGGCGGCCGAGCGCGTGGCGGTTGAGGCCGACCTGCTTGCCATCTTGGACGCCGACGACGCATGGCCGGCGGGCAAGCTCTCCGCCCAAGTTGAGGTATTTGCGTCGCGCCCCGAGGTCGGGCTCGTTTACACCGACATGCGCGTGATCGACGCCGACGGGGCGGTGCTCCAAGAGTCGTGGCTGTCGGATGCGCGCCCGCCGACCGGGCGCGGGCTGCCGACGTTCCTGCGCGAGAACCTCGTGACCGGCTCGTCGATCGTCGTGCGCGGGACGCTGCGCGACGTCCTGTTCCCGATCCCGGACGAGATGGCGTGGGCGGACTGGTGGCTGGCGGCGCGTGCGGCGCAGTTCTCGGAGATCGCCTACCTGCCGATCCCGCGGACGCTGTATCGGTTCCACGCCACCAACATGTCGCTCGGGGCCGAGGGGCCTGCGAAGCTGCGGGAGCTGCGCAAGGGCTTGGCGCTGCAGCGCTGGTTCCTGCGGCGGGTGACGGCGCAGGAGATGACGCTCAGCGAGCTTGAGCAGTGCTGGGATGCGTTCGAGCGGCTGGCGAGCGAGGCACTGGCGGTGGCGGGCACGCCGTTCGTGGCGCTCGTGGAGGTGACCGCGGAGGACGTCGAGGAGGCGGCCGCCCTTGCCGACGACGCCCGGTCGCGGCTCGCATCCGGGTCCTCGTTGCACGAGGCGCTGGCCACCGCCGTGCGGGGCGCGGCGGCCGATCCCTTCTCCGACGCGGCACGTGGTGCGCTGATCGCGGTGCGCGCGGCGCTGCCCGACGGCGTTGGCCCCTATCCCCTGCGCGGCGCGCGGCCGCTCGTCGTCTGCCTCGACGCCGACGACGTCGTCCGCGATCCCGGCATCTTGGCTGCCTGCGCGGCTGCCCTCGGTGACCTGGACGACGTCACGATCGCGGTGGACGCCTCGACCTTCGACGCCGAGGAGGCCGCCGCCCGGATCTCGGCGCTGGCCGAGGAGCTCGGCTTCACCGACGACCCGCGGCTGGATCTCGCGCTTGTCACCGGCCCGCTCGACGAGCTCGGCGCGGCGCGCTTGTTCTCTGGCTTGACCGTGCGCGTGTGCACCCGCCGTCACCAGGACGACACGCCGTGGTTCGCGCCCGCCGACGTGGCGGGCGCCCGTGCGCTGCTGGTCAGCAGGCGGGCAGCGCCGCTTTCGTCACAGGGTTGACGCAGCTCGTCTGGCGCTTGGGCGCCTTGCGGGCGCGGATCGTGAGCCGCTCGACGCGGATCGCGGTCGCGGCGCCGGCCTCGGTCCGCAGCTCCAGCACGGTGCCGACGGGCAGCTTGGCGGTCTTGAGCGCCGCGGCGAAGGACACCACCTTGCCCGCATGCGCCTTCGCGCTCTTGGTGGCAAACGGGCAGCCCTTGGCCTTCTTGGGGGCCTTGCACGTGAGCGTCACCGTCGCGCCGGAGGGTGCCCCGCCCAGCGCGAGCTTGTGGAAGATGGTGGTCTTGACGCCGGCGGTCTGCGCGGTCGTGAAGGTGAACGCCGGCGAGAGCAGCGAGGTCGCCACCCCATCGCAGTTGTCGTCCTTGCCGTTGGCGGGGATCTCGGCCGCGCCCGGATGGACGGCCTTGTCGTGGTCGTCGCAGTCGGCGCCCACCGGGCTGCCGTCGCCGTCGGCGTCGACTGTGCCGGTGCCGCCGCCCGCGCCACCGCCGAGCGCCACGGTCTCGCTCTGCACCGACTCGCACGAGTCCGCGGCGTCGAGCTGGTCGCTCATGAGCGCGTCGGCGCCGTCGCCGCAGGAGATCAGGTCGGCGACGCCGTCGCGCGCAGCGATCGTGTCGTTGTCGGCCCCGCCGGCCAGCAGGTCGGCGCCGACCCCGCCGTCGAGGACGTCGTTGCCGGCGTTGCCGTAGAGCAGGTCGCTGGCCGCCGAGCCGATCAGCGTGTCGTCGCCCGTGCCGCCGTCGATGCGCTCGATGTCACCGCCGACGTCATCGGTCTCCCCGACCGAGCCGTCGTCGGGGCCGCCCGCGCCGACCGTCACGCGGACGGGCGAGGTGTAGGCCGCGTAGCTGAGGGCGTCGATGCCGGTGCCGCCGCGGTAGACGTCGACGCCGAGGTTGGCGGTCAGCGCGTCGTCGCCGGCGCCGCCGTCGAGCTTGTCGTCGCCGAAGCCGCCGTCCAGGATGTCGTCGCCGTCGTCGCCGAAGAGCAGGTCGTTGCTGGCGTCGGCGCCGCGCAGCGTGTCGCGGCCCGAGCCGCCGTGGATCTCGGCGTGCATGCCGATCGGCAGGGTCGGTTGGGCGACGATCTGGTCGTCGCCGGGGCCGAGGTCGATGACGACGCGCGTGATGAAGTCGACCGCGCAGGTCACGTTGTTGCCGTTGCCCGTGCAGCCCAGACCGGGCGCCAGGCTCTCCCCCGCGGTCCGGTCGATCCCGAGCTTGCCGGCGGTCAGCTTGTAGGCGATGGTGTCGTTCGGCGTTGCCGCGGTCGACGTGACGGTGATCGTGTCCGCGGCGGTCTTGGCGACCGTGATCGCGGCGGAGGCTGGGCCGGCTGCGGTGAGGGCAGCAGCGAGCGCCAGCGGGGCGATGAGCCTGCGCATGGTTTGTCAGGCTACGGACGTCTCGCAGCGGCCTGGACGGGAGGATGATGCGGCGTCTTGCGTCCAGCGACCGGGTGCGTGGCATCAGGCAGGCGCCGGTTCGGGCGCGGGTGCGGGCGGTGGCGCCTCTTCGACCTCGGGGCCGGGCGTGAGGATCGCGCCGACGATCACGGCCGTGAAGCCGACGAGCCGGGCGACCAGCGAGAGGGTGCCGTCCGGCAGGGGCTCGGAGAAGACGATCGGGCCCGCCGCGATTGTCACCACGTTGGCGGCCGCGCTGGTGATCGCGATGACCGCGACGGCCGGGCCGAGCTGGAGCGAGCGGGCGCTGACGACGAGGCCGACGAGCGAGAGGATCGTGATCGCCGCGGCTTCGGGTGTGAGGAGCGCGAGCAGCCAGCGGTCGATGAGGTCGCCGGAGGCAGCTTTGATCGTCACGTCGCTGGCGCCCCAGAGGAGGCCGGCGGCGAGCGCGAGGACCGGGCCGGCGCGGCGCGTATCGTTGACGACCGCGCCGCAGCAGGCGAGCGCGGCGACGGTGAGGATCCCGACGTAAAGCCAGAGCGTCGGCGCCGTGAACGAGCGATGCGCGCTCTCGCCCGAGTTGCCGAGCGTCGCGGCCAGCAGCGCCAGGCCGGCGGCCGTGATCGCGACCCCGATCCAGTCGCGCTTCGTGACCGGCAGCTTGAAGACGCGGCTGGCGAGCGGTGTGAGGAGGACCAGCCCACCGGCGATGACGCTCTGGACAAGGCTGATCGGCGCCAGCGACAGCGCGGCGACGTGGAAGACCCAGGCCGCGGTGGCGACGATGATGCCCAGCGTCCACCAGCGGTTGGCGAACAGCGCGCCGGTCGAGCGGACGGGATGGCGCCACTGGACGGCCGGCGCACCGACGGCGCCGCGCTGCTTGAACAGGAAGCCCAGCAGGGCGACGACCGAACAGCAGAGCGCGAGCAGCAGTCCGAGGGCGACGGAGGGCGACACGGGCGGGAAGGTTAGGCGGGCGGAGCCGGCACTCGCCTACCCGCGGCCGCTTGAAGCCTCCGGGTACGTCGCGCGTACTTCGTAGAGCGACACGACCCTGCCGGCTCGGCGCACACCCCAGAACCTCCATCCAGGTTCCGCGGTCGTTCCGGCGACGGCCTTGGCCGCCCCGGAGAGGCTCTTGTGTCGGTGACCGTCGACCGTGACGAACCCGTCGCGATGCACCGTGGCCGTCACCTGCTCCAAGCGCTTGCGCAAGGCAAGGATCGTCTCCCCGTCATTGAGCAACCCAGCGTCGATGAGCTGTTCGATCGTCACCGCGAAATGACGCGGGCTCCGGGTAGCTGGTGAAGCGACGCGAGCGCCGGCGGAAACCGCGGGCCTCCTGACGGCTCGGGGCTCGACTGGGACTCCTGACGCGCCTTCGCGGAGCCTGGCTCGGAGGTCAGCCAGCGAGACGAGCGACCCATCGCCGGACGGAGCGACCCAGAAGACCCAGCCGGCCTCCGAGCTCGTGCCCGTCACAGCCTTCGCCGCGGCCGAGACGGTCGCGAATGACGTGCCGCCAACTTCGAGCGAGCCGTCGGGGAGCACGGTCGCGGGCGTGTCGAAGCGCTTGCGCAATGGGCGAAGCCGCGTTCCGGCCTTCAGCAAGCCTGCATCGATGAGGTCGGAGACCGATTCCGTGAAGACCCGTCGCTTTCGCCTCGCCGCGGTCGGGCGCTGGTCGGCGGTGTCCGGCGGGCAGCCCAGCGCCCGCAACGCCAGGGTGACCGGCTCGACGTAGCGATCCAGAGCTGCCCGGCGATATTCGGCAACCGTCTCGTCCTTGGGTTGCCGGCGATTGAGCACCTCGGCCGCGGCCGCATTGGTCAAGACGTCGTAGAAGCGGCCCTCCAAATAGCCGATGGCAGCTGAGTCAAACCCTTGACCGGTCACCAGCAACGCCCGGTCCCAGTCCTTTTCGCTCCGCACGTGCTGCGAGACACGGCTTCGCAGGCTCTGCGTGGTCGCTTCGCCGACATAAGCGGCGAACATGCCACTTTCCTGCGAGCGCCCCAGCAAGATGTAGAAGCCCGGTGTGTCCCAGTCGGTGCCCAGCAGGCGAAGGGACTCCTTGTTGACCACGACCATTTCCAAGCCGTAGCCCTCGACCTCGACACGCATCGGGTCCGCGGAGCTCCCACCGACCAAGAGGAGCACCGGGTGTTTCGGTCCAGCCATTAGCCGAAGCCTAGGGCGTTGCGGTTCCAAGGCGCAGCGAGTCGTAGAGTCCCACTCATGAGGATGACTCAGCGGGTTGATGGCCCATGACTGCGCAGGACCTGCGGCGCTTCGACGACGTGGTCGCGATATGAGGCCAGGCAAGGAGCCTCTCCCGTTCGATGTCGAGCGGCAGTCCTCAATGACCCCTCCCAGTGCAGGGCGAAGCGTCGTGCTCCCCAAGGAGCAGGCCGGGCCTGTGCTGGACCTCCTCGGCAGCGCGGCGCGGCCCGTCGTTGGCATCGCCGCTCGCAAGCGCGCCGGGAAGGGTCTGTACCGGGTTGTGCCCCGAGGGGATCTCGCCGACGGACTCAAGAACCACGGCTACCGCTACGCGACCCCATCGTCGGGCGACACGAGCGTGCAGATTCTGGATAGCAGGGGCAAGTTCGCCGGGCGCGCAGACCTCAGGGCAGCCAGCCCGTCGATCGTGAAGCTCGTAGGCCCCGCCGCCTGGCAGGTGATGGCAATGGCTACCCAGCAGCACTACCTACCTAGTCGAGATCAGCATCAAGCTCTCGGCCATCGACTCAAAGCTCGACGAGCTCGTCGCACGCGACGAGGACCGCATGCTCAGTGCCTTTGACAAGGCGCGCGAGCTCGCCGTCAACGTCGAAGCGGCACTGGCGCAGGGAGAGCAGCCCTCGGCCAACCGTGTCAGGGAAGTGGCCGACCAGATGCACCGCGTCGACGACGACTGGCGCGAGCTACTACTCAGGACCAAGCGCCTACTGCAGGCCTACCGCGCCGGTGGTGGCACAGACCAGAAGGCCAAGAAGAAATCCGCAGGCGCGGTCAACTCCGCCTGGTCGCTGCTGCTGCGAGCAACGCAGGCTCTGGCCGAACTCAGTACGGCCTTCGCAGCACTCCCCCAGCACGACCAGCAGGCCGCCGAGACGCTTCGCCGCGAAGAGACCGCCCGCATCGCCGAGCGCCTCGATGACCTCCGCGATATCGCCGGGGACCTGTTTCTCGCACACGCGAAATGGCAGGCTGATCACACCGTTCACAAGATCAACCACACCAACAACCCGGTCGAGCGCGTGCGCCGCAAGCTTACGAGCTCCACGCTCGAAGCCGGCCCCGGCCCGTTAGACAGCGCCCTTGCCGACATCGCAGACCAGCTCTCCCAGCAGGCCGAAACGCCCGCGGCGATGCTCGTCGACGTCCGAGCCGACGGCACCGTCCTCGTGAGCGCGGACGGGGGCCCTGCTCTATCCGCTTCCTGACAGGATGCGCACCATGCGCTGGATCAAGGAGATGGCCCCCGAGTTGCTGCCACTGGTCATCGCCATCGTCGTCCCGCTCGCCGGCGTGGTTCTCGCTCTGCAGGTTTGGATGACCGGCGACCGCCGCCGCAGGCTCGGTGTCGTCGCGGCGGCGGTCCTGGGCACCTGCGTCTGGGCCATCGCCCTGACGAGCTAGGCAAACGGCCTGGCGGCCTTCGGTTGCCCCACTGATTGGCCCACAAGCACGAAAAGGCCCCGTTTACGGGGCCTTTTGTCATGGGCGATGCTGGGCTCGAACGCGTGGGCGGGCGGTGGGTGCGCGGTTCTGCGCGGTGGTGAGGTGGTGAGGTGTTCGGAGGTGACGTCAGGTACGTCCACGGTGCTCAGATTGGCCCCACGTTTGGACCCACCCTGGACGACACCGCGGCTGTTGCCGACTCCGGCGGCTGCTTCGAGCACAGGCGCCGAGCGGGTTGGCGGTCGGGTTTCTAGCTGGCTCGTGAGTTGGCGGGATGAAGATGCATCGACCAGACGAACATCTCGCTCACCTGAAGTTCGCCCCGCGCGTCGGCCGGAACGAGATGAGCCCATTCCAGGCCGCCGGCGTCGTCGCTGAACGGGATAGTCAGGATCTGGCCGTTGTCGGTGCGAACTTCGATGCGACGGTCATCCGACTCCCACGCTCCAACCTCGGCAGCCGCCTCAACTTCCGTGTCGATGAGCCTGCACAGCGCATCACGCGAGCCGGGCTCCGGAAAGCGGTGAAGCTCTCCGCCGACGCCCAGCACGACCGGAGGCGTCAGCGCCCGAAGGACGTTGTATCCAATGCGGAACTCGACATAGTCCATCACGAAAGAAACGGTGTCGAGGTGACCGCCGGGCAAGACCGCTAGCGCGTCGTTGCCGTCCATACAGCGGACTATGGCACGGGCGCTTGGCGGTGCTGTGCGATCTCCGTCGGCTTCGTTCTTTGACGGATGCCCGATGCAACAAACGCCATCGGTCGCTCCGAAGGCGGGCCGTCGCCGACCGGGAGATACAGCTTGGCGCAGCCGACGAGCTGGGTCCCGTCCGACCCAATGGCCTCGCACGGATACACATCGGCAAGCGCGATGCCGTGCCGCTCAGCAACGCGGCGTGCGCTCATTGCGATCTGCAACGGCTCGCGGGAGAACCCGCGTATCGCCTCTTGCCAGACGGTCTCTTCGAAGCGGACCGCGAGCCAGCGCGCGGCCGACGTCATTCAGCCTTCGCCGTCTGGCGAGCCCATCTCGTCCACCAGCGACGCGAACTCCTCGTCGGTGGCGGGTGCGATGCCCAGCCGCTGGTAGACCCCGTCCATCGAGGGCGGCGGGCTGAGCTCTAGTAGCTGTGACGCGAGGCGATCCATGCGAGCACCGACGCGTTCCGCCTGCCGGGCGTTCAGCTCTTCCATGCTCGACAGCGTCCGCGAGACGCCGTCGAGCTGCTCCTCAAGCTGCGCGGTCGAGTCGTCACTCGCTTCGCTCATGCCGCAACGGTACCGCGCGGTCATGACGTCGGCCTCGGCCGCCGCAAACGCAGCGACCCGTGGGCGAGTCACGAACCGCCCTCGCGTCCCTGTCGGGTACAGCTCGCAGGGCCGTTATAGCCCACAATTGGCCCCACAAGCACGAAAAAGGCCCCGTTTCCGGGGCCTTTGTCATGGGCGATACTGGGCTCGAACCAGTGACCTCCTGCTTGTCGAGCAGGCGCTCTCCCAGCTGAGCTAATCGCCCCTGGGGTTCGGGAAGATTAGCAACCGCCGCGGGGCAGCGGTGCTTTGGCGTCGAATGCTCCGTCGGGCGCGGCGGTGCCCGGGATGTAGTCGCGGACCCAGATCTCGTCGGTGTCCGGGAAGAGGTTGATCTCGGGCGCGACCATCGTCGAGACGATCAGCAGCGAGACGGGCTGGTCCGAGTCGTTGCGCAGTTGGTGCGCGCCCGCGCGGCCGGCGGGGAACGCGACGACCTCGCCGGGCGCGAGCGTCCGCTCGTCCTCGAGCGTCCGCAGCGTGGGCGCGCCGGCGACGACGATCAGCAGCTCCTCGTTGTGGAGATGCGCGTGCAGCGGGAAGGTCGTCCCGCCGGGTGGAAGGGCGAACAGCGATGCGCCGAGGCGCTCGGCGCCGGCGGCACGGCCGATGAGCGCACGCTGCCAGATGTAGGGCTCGGTGTCCTGCTCGATGTCGAAGTCCGGCTCATAGATGTTGGGCATGCGGGCCTCCTTGGGGCGGTGATCATCTCTGTCAGACGGGTTGGCAACCTCCGGCCGGACGCACGACCGGCGGACCATCTACCCTTCCGTATCCACCCGGCGCCGTGGCGGAGTGGCTACGCAGCGGCCTGCAAAGCCGTGTACACCAGTTCGATTCTGGTCGGCGCCTCTCGCGATGCCTGGACATCGGGCAACGCGCGACGCGAACCGCTCACCGACCCGCGGCCCCGCCGTCCGGGCCGGTCTCGATACTTCGACACGTGCGCGCAACGCTCAAGCCCCTCGCGATCGTGGCGACCTACGCCGTCGCGGTGGGCGCGGTCGTCGTCGCGTTGCTGCTCGCGATCGGCGACGACCCATGGCTGCCGCTGCTCGCGGCGATGGCGGTCGTCCATCTCGGCTTCGGCTTGATCGTCCCGCGTTGGTGGACGGTCCTGCTACCGCTTGTGGTCTCGGTGGCGGCGGCCATGGCCGATGTCGGCGGCTTCTCGATCACCACGTTGCTCGTCGGCGTGCCGTGTGCGCTCCTGCTTCTGGCGGGCGTCGCGCTGCGCATTGGTTGGGACGATGGCGGCCGGATGCCGGGACCTTCGTCGGCGGCGACGTGGGACGGGCGCGCGGCGTATGCCGAAGACCATCCGGAGCCCGAGTGGGACGAGGCGGACGGGGCTGCCTCTTGGGGATGAACGCCTTACGACGGACCGTCTGCAAACACCGCAGATGAGAACGCATCCAGCCCGAGACCTTCGCTAGACTACCGCCTTACGCGGCTGTAGCTCAGTTGGCTAGAGCGTCTGCTTGCCATGCAGAAGGTCGAGAGTTCGAGTCTCTTCAGCCGCTTGTCACGAAGGCCCTGCAAATCGGGGCTGTTGCGCAAAGCCCGCCTTTGGCGGGCTTTGTTGTGTCCGGGCGGGTTAAGAGACTTCGGTTATGCCGCAGAACTTCTTGGGGTGTGATCGCGATCAGGCGTTGTTGTTGGCGCCGAGCTTGCGTGAGTGGCTTAGTGACGATCACCTCGCGTGGCTGGTGCTCGATGTCGTCGGTGAGATCGAGCTGACCGAGTTCTACGGGGCTTACCGTGCCGATGGTCACGGGCGGGCGGCGCACGATCCGGCGATGATGGTCGCGTTGTTGCTCTACAGCTATGCGTTGGGACAGAGGTCTTCGCGGGCGATCGAGCGGCGCTGCCATGAGGACGTTCCGACGCGGGTCATCTGCGCCAATCAGGCCCCCGATCACACGACGATCGCGCGGTTCCGTGCGCGCCACCAAGTCGCGCTGGCTCAGACGTTCACGCAGGTTCTGGCCTTGTGCGCGCGGGCTGGGTTGGTGTCGGTCGGCGTCGTCGCGCTGGACGGCACCGCGATGGCGGCCAACGCCTCACCGCAGGCGACACGCAGCTACCCGGCGATCCGTGAGGAAGTCGACCGGATGCTCGCCGAGGCCGAGCAAACAGACGCGGCCGAGGACGCCGAGCACGGGACCGCGCGGGGCGACGAGCTACCCGCCGAACTGGCCGACCGTCACTCACGGCTGGCGCGGCTGCGGCGCTGCCGCGAGGAGCTCGAGGCCGAGCAGGCCCAGGTCCAAGCGGGCTATGACGACAACCTGGCCTGGCGCGCCGAGTGGGAGGCAGAGCACGGACGCAGGCTCGGCGGCCGCAAGCCCTTCCCACCAGATCCCGACGGGCTG
Source organism: Baekduia sp. (assembly GCA_040509415.1). Classification (GTDB taxonomy): domain Bacteria; phylum Actinomycetota; class Thermoleophilia; order Solirubrobacterales; family Solirubrobacteraceae; genus Baekduia. The sequence goes on from JBEVLC010000414.1 coordinate 14,644, forward strand.
GCCAAGCGCACCATCAATACCACCGATCCGGACTCACGAAAGATCGTGCGCACCGGCAAAGCCGCGGTGCAGGGCTACAACGCCCAGGCTGTCGCGACCGCCGACCAGATCATCCTGGCCGCTGACATCACCCAGCAGTCCAACGACTCCGGCCAGCTTGAGCCGATGATCGGCGCCGCGATGAGAGAGCTCCAGCAGGCCGGTATTGAGGACCGACCCGAGACGGTGCTGGCCGATGGCGGCTACTGGAACACCGCGCACATCACTGCGCTCGGCCACCAGGGCCTACAAGTACTCGTTCCGACCAAGAGCGCGGTCCGCACCAAGGCCCGGACGCTGTCGCCCCGTCAGGGCCTAGAAGCCCAACGCATTGACAAAGTCCTCGAGACCCGCGAGGGCCAAGCGCTCTACCGCCAACGCCAACACATCATCGAAACGGTGTTCGCCCGCACCAAGTTCCTGCGCGGGATCACGAGATTCCAACGCCGCGGCCTGGACGCCTGCCGCGCCGAATGGCAACTCATCGCCACCGGCCACAACCTCCTCAAGCTCCACACCGCCCTGACCCGCTGACCACACGCTCAGACCGGCGGCACTGCTCTCACCCCAGCCACCACCGACCCAACAACAAACAAAGCCCGCCTACGGCGGGCTTTGCGCAACAGCCCCAAATCGCGGGGCCTTCGTCGTTCTGGGGCACGGTTTCCCCACCGACGCGGTGTTGATGGCTACCGCTTAGCCTTGGACAGGCCGCTTCATCGACTCGGCTCTGGCGTCAGATGTGGGCCTGCGCGTAGGTCCCTGACGCCCGTCCGCCCTTGTGTCTACGTTCGGCGGGTGCTGATCCTTCGCCTCGTGTTCAACGCGCTCGCCCGCGCGAAGCTCGCGGCTCGCGGGATCACCACCCGCGAGATTGAGGAGGTCGTCGCGAACGGGCCGCGCGTCCGCGACAACCCATACGCGCGCATGCCCGGCTCGATCTACGCGATCGGCCCGACCAGCTCAGCACGATTCCTGACGGTCGTGCTCCAGCCTGACGAAGCCGACCCCACGCGCTGGCATGTGATGACCGGATGGGAATCGGACCCCCGCCAGATCGCCGACTACCAATCCAAGCGCTGAGCCTTCATCATGAGGAGAGAAACGATGCCCGAAGATCCAACCAGCGACGATCTCAATCGCCTCATCGCCGAAGACCCGGACGGCGGGCAGTGGCTCGCGCCACGCAACGACATCGAGACCATCCTTGAGGTGTCCGTTGACCCCAGCACGCTGTCGAGCCTGAGCGACCGTGCGACCCGCGAAGGGCGCGACATCGGCGAGGTCGTCGCCGATGTGCTCCGTCACGCTGCGGCGTAGCGGTAGGCCGGTCCCCGGCCGTCAAAGCTCAAACGCCGTGGTCGCAGCGAGCGCTTGGCGGCCGCTTCGCCCGTAATTGTTGGTGTTGGCAGCTCATCTGAGTCCTGAAAGACCTCAGCCGCGCGAACCGTCGGCGTGCTCGTCAGCCGGTCCGTCGTCGCCCGCAGGGCCAAATTCGCCACCGTCTTCGACCGTCCCGTCGTCGAACTTGGGCTCCCAGTCCTCCGGCAGTACCGGGATTCCCAACGATTGCAACCGCCGTCCCACTCGTCGACAATCGACGTCGCGCTGGCGTATCGGTCAAGCGCTGCCGTCAGCCGCCGAGACGGTTCTCGCAGAACGCGAGATAGACGCGCGTTGCCGTTCATCGCCGTAACCATCCCGGCCCGGGACGCCATGCTTTCTTTTGTCGTTGATGCCATCCGCCTGGCCATCATCCCGAAGTCTTCGCCCTCTGCAAGGTGGTCCGGATCTTGGGCCATGCGTTCGATGAGCACCGTTGTTCAATCTGAGAAGGTGGCAAGCACGGACGAGTAGTCGTCCACCGACGACTCAAGTCGATCAGCAATGGCATCTAGACCGCTCGCATGTCGCGTCGCGATCTGCAGCCTTCTGCGCATCCCCTTGCCGGCGGCATCGCTGCGTGCTGCGACTATTCCCTGCCGTCAGTCAGTCGCAAGGCCCTATGGATCTGCTCGCGTCGCATCGGAACGTCCTCGCCATCGGCGCGACCTAACCCGAGAATCTGCCCGAGGTCGGTCAAGGTCTGCTCGTTGAGCAACGACGGATTCGCTTCGAGCATCAATGTGATGCTCTCCCCGACCTGTTGAGCCGTGACCGCCTCCGCGGCACGCTCTAGGGCGTGTGGACCCTCGCCATGCTCGATGCGTGCGTCCCGGAGAATCCGTAGCTGCTCGTCGCTGAACAACCTGGCCATCAGCGCTGCGACGAAGCGGTCGCGTGCTTCAGCGCTGCTCATGCTGGCTTTATAGGCTTCGAGCGCTGCAACCACTTCCTGGCCGGTGTCTTCCGGCGCTTCGACACTCACGGTCACCGACTCGGCGACAACGACTTGGCTGCGTGCCTCGCGCCGCCTGGCCAGCTTGTTCCACGCCGACTTCACGGCCGGGACTGCCTGCTCGCTCCACCATCTCTTGACGTGAGGTTCGGCCTTTTCGAACGCAACAAGAACGCCAAGGATCATTAGGTTTCCGAGCAGCTCCTCTAGCTCAGAGCGCTCCCGGGATCGCGCGTCCGCCTCGCGCTGCTCGTTGGCATAGATGTAGACCGGCTCGTTGTCGTATTCGTCCTCGTCGCCAGGGATGAACTCGGCCTGGCCGTCGAGGTGCCCTCCGTCATCGCGGAGGGTCCCGCGCCAGGCACCCGCGGTCTCCCGGGATTGATCTGGAGTCGACCCCTTCTTGTACTTGTAAGTCCCTTTGACGTACTCGTACCGGTCGTCGTCCTTCGTCATTCGTTACCTCATCCCCTCTAGTGCATGTGCACACTGCCGCGCAGTGGTCACGATGATTCCGAACGCGCAGCCAGAGGCAACGACAGCAAGGCTTTGCTCATCCGGAGTATCGCCAACTCCCGCTCGATCGCCGACATAGGGTCCCTGCACCGAAACATCTCCGGTGTCGCAGACCTGACGTCGGTGACCCGGTAAATGAGATAGCGGTCGCGGTGTTGCATCGCAAACCGCAGTTCCGCGGTGCTGATGGGGAACGCCTCCGCAGGATCGGCCGAGGTGGTTGCCTTCACCTCGATGTAGCGCGGACCGCCGTCGTCATCGACGCTGAGAAGATCAAATGACGACGTCTCATCGTCTTGGGACACCCACTTCACGAGTCCCGGCTCGTACCCCAGAGCGCTGAGGCGTTTGCGTTCATTCTGGTAGGCGACCTCCTCGCCTCGTCGCCCATACAACCGGCGGTCACGTTCGAGTCTCGTCCAATCCACAGCGCCACCGCCACCGCCACCGAGCCGTCGACGTCTCGTCTTGCGACCTTCTCCATCTTCCTCACCGTCGGACAGCTCGAGAAGACCGAGATCGTGGGTGACCACGCCCTCGTGACGAATCGGCGGCAACACGTCGATCGCGTCCCGACAGTCCGATTCGGAGCCTGCGTCCTCAGCGTCGTCCCCGCGAGACTCATTGCCACCTGCCGGCCCATCACCATCCCCGACCCTGCCGGAAGCATCGCTGCCCTGACCTGAGTGATCAGCATCAAGATCGAGATCCGCTAGATCCTCGAGCTCGTCGGCGACTTCTTCGTCACGACCGCGGCGATGCGCCCGCACTTGTCGCGCGGCCTCCGCGACATCGTCCTCGGAGATGTGCTCCGAATCGATCGCCGCCGACTGAGCCAACAGAAACAGTGCGATTGCGTCGGCGAAGTCGGGCGCATCGAGATAAGCGGCCAGGTCCCGCGCGAGGTCGATGCGCATGTCACCCTCAATTGGCGGCACCCAGAAGAGGGTCGCTCCCCGCGACCGTGAGAGACGATCGCGCTCCGTGCGCAGAACGTATGGACGCGAGACCAGAATCCATCTCTGCTCCCCAACCGGCCGCAGCTCGATGTCGAGCTGTGTGACGACCGACTCGCGGATGGTCGCCAGCCTCCTCGCGAGGTGATCGGCATCCGCGCCGCGGGCACTGAGATAGGCGAGGAGCGACGCCCCTTGCTGGCCGGCAACGAGACGACGGCCCTTCATTCGCTTCCCAAGTCTCACCCTCGACTCGACGGCCTCACTCGCTCGCCGGAGGCCATAACGATGCCGCAACCCGGTCCACGAGCCGGCCGGCAAGAGGTCAAACTTGTCCACCAACGACGCCGATGCCTCGTCTCGCACGACTGGCGCCACTGACCAACACGGCTCTCCTGCTCTCGATGAAGGCAGCGGCGGGCATCGTGACGGCTCCGTCCGCCGGGCTGCGCGATCCAACCGCTTCAGCAGCCACGCCGCCGACCTGTGCACATCAGGTGGCGCACCGGCTAGGTCGGGAAACGCATCGCGAAGCCGGAGCAACGACTCCTCGACCGCACCCACGCTCGGGCGGTCGACATCCATCAACCGCAAGCTCCGTCCGGTTGACGGAGCCAGCCGGCCTTGCGGCACCAGGAGCCACGTTGGAAGACGCGTGCCCGTCCATGCCTGCAACGGGGATCTGAAATCGGCCCCGCCCGGATCGTTCCGAACAGGAACCCACGCGGTGGTCTCCAGTCGCCACCGCTGATAGCCCTGGGCGCGCTTGTAGTGGCCTCGGCCAGAGTGTCCTGTGTTCGTGCAATGGATCTCGGCCTCTGCACCAAGACGCGACGAGCCGTCAGCCAGAAATGCCGCGAGAACGCTCGCGGTCTCGCGCGACCTCCGATCGAGCAACGCGTCAAGCCTGTCCAACACCGGCATCGAGATGTGACGTGACGTCTGCGGATGTCCGTCACCGCACTTCAGCGCTTGTCGCACCGAGTCGAGGTGCTCCCACTCACGAAACGACTGCAGCGGGCGGTGCCACAGGTGAGCCGTGTCAAGACCCGCGCGCCGGATGACCCGCGGGTGCTCAGCGACCCCTAACCGCCGGTAGAACTCTTCGTCGCGGCGCGCTGCGCTTGGATCGCGCGGCGGCGTCACCGCGAGGAACTCGGCCTCGCCGAACGGTCCATACAGTCGTTCGGCTACGGCGTTGGAGGTCCAGTGCGAGGTGAAGTAGACGCTGCCTGCGCCGCGCCACTCACGAGTCTTGCCGCGGAGTGCGGTAACAGGCACGGGCATGGCCAGGAACTTGCTCGCCGGTCCATCGAAGGCATGCCTGTCCACCTCCCACGCCGCTCGAAGGAAGTCGTGGACTGCCCGGCGCTCAGCGTCGCTCGTGAGCGCCGACGTGGTCGCGACGACCCTGTCCACCGCGGCCCGAAGCGTCAGCTCGCGCACGCTGAGCCGACGCAGGAGGCGGCGAACCGAGGCCTCTTCCGGCGCAGCCACTTCAGCCGCCTGCAGACGCGCCGGCATCCGCGGGATCTGCGCGCTTCGCATCATGAGCGCCGTCGGTGCCCGCCAGCGCCCTGCGACGTCGAGAAGCACGGGACGCTCGCGCAGCACGGCGGCGACCTCCTCTTGCGCGTGCTCGCCAAGGGAGTCGACCCAGCGTGCCAGGGTGCGCATCGCGGCCCCGGGCTCCAGCGAACTCCGTGGCAGGTCCACGCGCCGGGCGATCTCGTCCCAGGTCAGTTCTGGCATTCCCAGCCGCCCGAGTAGCTCTGCAGCGGGCCCGGTGTCGTCGCCCGGCATGAGCAGGTCGCCGTCAGGCGACAAGATCGAGAGCAACTGGCGCTCCTGACGAACGCTGGCGAGCGCAAGGCGACTGAGACGGCTCGGGCGCTTCGGCGGCGACCCGTCAGCGGGGCGAGCGATGCGTGAACGAGCCAGCCTCGTGTCGAGCGCTTCAGCTACCGCACGGCCGAACCCGGAGGGCGACTCGGTCTCCGCGAGGCAGGCGAGCAAGTGCGATCCAGCGTCGGCGACCGACTCCGCAAGCTCTGCTGTCAGCTCGGCAGCGCGTTTGGCGACCAGTCGACTTATCGCCCCACCCGGCCCGCGATCCTCGACGTGACGGCGACTGGAATCGACGTAGAAGTCGCCGTGCACGAGGACCGCTCGCCCAACGTTGTCATCTGTTGGGAAGTAGACGTGAACCTGCTGCGGACCCGCTTCAGGCCACGGCCGTCCCCGCCACGGCAAGGCCACTGCCACGTCGACGGAAGTGGTCCCGGCCCAGAGCGGATCGTCGAGCTCACGGATCATCTTCCTCGTCACGCTCGCCGCTCCGCGGTGGACGATCCAGCCGCGCCGTTCGCCAGTTGCCGAGGCGAGGTGGACGACGGCACCTGTCGTGGCCCTGCGTCGCTGGGTGCGGGACCAGCGCTCTTGATGCTCGAGCCCGCGGAGATGGAGCTCGTCGACGTGCGACATGAACAGCATGACCTCGGGGGTCACCGTGCTGAGCATGTGGGCTTCGACGCTGGCAGCAAGACCGGCTCGCCGGAACGGCAACCGGACGACCGTCACGGCGCCGTCGTCGAACAGACGTGATACCTCGGCAGCATCGTCTGCCCAGTCGCCGCTGGAAAGACGAAAGGGGAAACCTCGGCCCGGAGCGTCCTGAAGCGCCCGCCCGAGAACTCGCGATATCTCGCGCCGGGCGCGCAGCCGGTCGAATCCGAACGCGACATCTCGCCCAATGATCTGTGGCCGGTCCGTGACTTCAAAGACCGAGGTGAAGCCGACGCCCTTGTACCCGATCGTCGGCGCCACGTTCCTGGCTGCCCGCTTGTCGGACGACCCGAGGCGTATCAACGACCGGACGCGTTCGGCGACGAAGGGCTCCCCTTCGTTGGCGATGAGGAGCGCAGAGCGCGTCACGACGAAGCTGACCGTTCCTGCGGTCCCGCCCGCCGCGGAGGCATCATGCGCATTCTGGAGCAGCTCGATCGGATAGCGCCCCGTGTAGTCCTGCCGGACCCGGTTCTCGCTGCGCCCCTGGTCCTCGTAGCGGTCGGCCGCCTGCGCGCGCACCACCGGGTCGCCGTTGCCGAGATGCGTGAGCTCCCGCCACGGCGCATCAAGCGCGTCTTGAATCGATCGCGTCAGCGACCCGCCAGACAAGCCTGAGCCAGATGCCACTAGACGTCCGTGGACACTATGAAGCGCTCAGGCGGAGTCGACAGGTCATGCTGGGAGTCTTACCTACACGCGTGACGACTGTCGCGGTTCTCAGCGATTTAGAGTGTCTCCCATGCGCGCGCAAGAGGGCACGTTTCGGAGCCTGATGACGCAGGACCGCCAGTTCCGGGTTCCGCTCTACCAGCGCCATTACCGCTGGCGGACCGATCAGCAAGATGATCTGTGGCGGGACATCGTCGAGCAGTACGACGCGGTGGCCCAAGCGGGCAACGATGTCCCCCGCCACTTCATCGGCAGCGTCGTCGCCGTCGAGCGCGACCCCGATCCGCTGCACGACTTCCGTGACTTTCGCGTCGTCGACGGCCAGCAGCGGCTGACCACGCTGTCGATCGCCATCGCTGCGCTACGTGATGTCGCGGCCCTCGACGAGCCGTCGCAGTTCGACCGCTTCAACGCCAAGTACCTGGTCAACACCACCGAGGCCAAAGGCACCGAGCGCTGGGCCCGACTGGTGCCCGGCGAGGAGGATGCGCCGGCCTACTGGGCAGTGCTCACGGACCCCGCCAGCACCAGCGGCCACACGGCGATCGGCAACGCCTATCGCTTCTTTCGCCGACGCATCGAGGCCATGCGCGGCACAGAGCGGTTGCAGGTGGAGCGCTTGGCCACCACCATCGGCGACCGCCTCTCGCTGGTCTTCGTCACCGTCTCCGAGGGAGAGCGGCCGCACAAGATCTTCGAATCCATCAACGCCACCGGCGTGGGCTTGAGTCAGTCCGATCTGCTGCGCAACTACTTGTTCATGGCCTTGGGCGAGCGTTCCAACAGCGTCTATGACCAGAGCTGGCGCCCGCTGGAGGTAGATCTCGGCAACGACGGCATCGAGGGCCTGGTGCGGGACGACCTGCAGTCCTGCGGCGAGTTCGTCAAGCAGAACGAGGTCTACCGCACAGCGCGAACTCAGCTCGAACCACGCGCCTCAGATCTCGACGCGCTAGAAGATCACGTCAAGCGCCTCGCTCGCCAAGGCCGGTACTACGCCCTGTTCCTCCAGCCCTCCGACCCCCATGGTGCAGCAGCTGCGCTGGGATTGAGCAAGCGGGCGCTACGTCATCTGAGCTTTCTCCGCACCTGGGGTGCCGGCACGACCTATCCGCTGCTCCTCAGCATCTACCGTGAGGTCGACGCCGGACGCGCGACGCTCGAGCAAGCAGAGTCGTGCCTCGAAGCGTTGGAGTCCTTCATCGTGCGCCGCTACCTGGCCGCCATGCCAACCAACGTGCTCAACCGGCTGTTCATCAGCGCCATCAGCGCGCTTCCGTTGGGCGAGCCGGTGGACGCGGCGCTGCGCCGCGAGCTCTCACGTGACAACCGCTGGCCCGACGACGAACAGGTCACCGACGGTATCCTCAACGTGCACTACTACGCGCGCGGGCGGGCCCATCAGCAGCGGATCGTGCTCCAGCGGTTGGAATCCTATCTCCGCTCCGAGGTCGACCTGGACTTCGACAGCGCCGACCTCTCCATCGAGCACATCATGCCCCAGACGCTCAGCGCCGAATGGAAGACGCAGCTGGCGGCAGACGACGGCGACCCACGCGAGATCTTCGAGCGCCTGGGCCACACCCTGGGCAACCTCACGCTCACCGCCTGGAACTCCAAGCTCTCCAACCAGCTGTTCGATCGCAAACAGGAGATCCTCAAAAACTCCGACCTCAAGCTCAACGAGCCACTTGCACAAGCGGCCCAATGGGGTGTGTCGGAGATCGAGCGGCGCAGCCGAGACCTGGCCAAGGCAGCCACCAGCCTGTGGTCGGCCCCGATCGCCGGCGTCGTCTCGGCCAGCGCGGGATTTGACTGGTCGCGAGTTGACCAGGCGGTCGCGGCGCTCCCGGCCGGCAGCTGGACCTCCTATGGCGATCTCGCCGAGCTCGCGGGCACCGCCGCCCAGCCAACCGCCAATCACGTGGCCAAGGACCCGTCCATCAAGTTGGCCTATCGGGTCCTGAGCAGCGACGGCAGCGTCAGCTACAACTTCGCCTGGCACGAGCCCGATGACACCCGCGACCCAACCGAAGTGCTGACCGGCGAGGGCGTGCTGTTCGACGAGCAAGGGCGCGCAAGCCAAGCCCAACGCCTTGGTCCCGCCGAGCTCGAGGATCTCCTCGAC
>JBEVLC010000415.1:0-26568 GCA_040509415.1 Baekduia sp.
GACCGCGCGCGGCTGCTGCGCCGGGTGGTCGAGGCGATGGAGAGCGCGTTCGAGGAGCTGGCGCTGCTCGAAGCGCGCAACGCCGGCAAGCCGATCGGGGCGGCCCGCGGCGAGATCGGCATGGCGATCGAGACCTTCCGCTACTTCGCGGGGGCGCCGGAGCGCCCGCACGGCGAGACGATCCCGGTCGCCGGCGGCATGGCCTTCACGGTGCGCGAGCCGCTGGGCGTCGTCGGGCTGATCACCCCGTGGAACTTCCCGCTGGCGATCGCCTGCTGGAAGCTCGCGCCGGCGTTAGCGGCGGGCAACACGGTGGTGTTGAAGCCGGCGGAGCTGACGCCGCTGACGGCGTTGCGCTTCGCGTCGCTCGCCCTGGAGGCCGGGCTGCCGGAGGGGGTCGTCAACGTCGTCGTCGGGCCGGGGAGCACGTGTGGGCAGCGGCTCGTCGAGCACCCGGACGTCGCGAAGATCGCATTCACGGGGTCGACCGAGGTCGGCATGTCGATCGCGGCGGGCGCCGCGGCGACGATCAAGCGCGTGACGCTGGAGCTCGGCGGCAAGTCGGCCAACGTCGTCTTCGCCGACGCTGATCTGGAAGCTGCCGCGACGGCCGCTCCGGGCGCCGTCTTCGACAACGCCGGCCAGGACTGCTGCGCGCGCTCGCGGATCCTGGTGCAGCGCGGCGCGGTGGACGACTTCCTGTCGCACCTGGAGGGCGCGGTGCGGGTGCTGCGGGTCGGCGACCCGCTCGACGCGGCGACCGACATGGGGCCCTTGATCTCGGCGGCGCAGCGCGACAGCGTGGCGTCGTTCGTCGACGGCGACGTCTCGGTGGCGATTCGCGGCGCGGTCCCCGACGGTCCGGGCTTCTGGTTCCCGCCGACCGTCCTGTGGCCCGTGCCCGTAGACCACCGCGCGGTCGTCGACGAGATCTTTGGCCCGGTCGCAGTGATCGTGCCCTTTGACGACGAGGCGGACGCGATCCGCATCGCCAACGACACCATCTACGGGCTCTCCGGCTCGGTGTGGACCCGGGACGGCGCGAAGGGGTTGCGCGTCGCCCGGGCCATGGAGAGTGGCAACCTGTCGATCAACTCCAACAGCTCGGTGCGCGTCACGACGCCGTTCGGGGGCTTCAAGCAGTCCGGCTATGGCCGCGAGCTCGGCCCGCACGCGACCGACGCCTACACCGAGGTCAAGACCATCTTCTACAACACCGAGGGAAGCTGAGTGTCGGGTCGACTCGAGGGCAAGATCGCGGTCGTCACCGGCGCGGCCGGGGGCATCGGCGCCGCGACGGTGGAGGTCTTCCAGCGCGAGGGCGCGACGGTGGTCGGCGTCGACCTCGTGGAGGGCGCGCCCGGCGATCTCTCGCTGTCGGTGGACGTCACCGAGGAGTTCGCCGTCCAGCAGATGTACGCCCAGGTCGCTGAGCGGTATGGCCGGATCGACATCTTGTTCAACAACGCCGGCATCTCGCCCGACGACGACACGTCGGTGCTGGAGACGACGCTCGAGGCCTGGCAGCGGGTGCAGGACGTCAACCTCAAGTCGGTGTTCCTGTGCTGCAAGCACGGCATCCCGCACTTGCTGAAAAACGACCCGCCCGCCCGAGGCTCGGTGGTGAATACCGCGTCCTTTGTCGCCGTGATGGGCGCGGCGACCTCGCAGATCTCCTACACCGCCTCCAAGGGCGGCGTGCTCGCGCTGACGCGTGAGCTCGGCGTCGAGTTCGCGCGGTCGGGCGTGCGCGTCAACGCGCTGTGTCCCGGTCCGGTCGACACGCCGCTGCTGCAGGAGCTGTTCGCCAAGGACCCGGAGCGGGCGCGGCGGCGGCTCGTGCATGTGCCGATGGGCCGGTTTGGCCGCGCCGACGAGATCGCCAACGGCGTGCTGTTCCTGGCGTCGGACGAGTCGTCGTTCATGACGGCGTCGACGTTCTTGATCGACGGTGGGTTGTCGGGGGCGTATGTGACGCCGGAGTAGTGATTGCGCCGGCGTTTGTGGCGCCCAGTGCAGGCGTTGGCCGTGGGCGCGCGACGTGGTCTGTCGGCACCGAGGAGAGTGAGCGGGAGTGACGCTGCGAGGCGCCTGGGGTCGTCCGCGGGCGCCCGGGCGGGCGATTCGGCCCCGAAACGAGACTCGATGGCATCTAACCCGCGTATATCGCGGGTTCGGTGTCGTTCGTGCACTCGATCGCACCTTGACTGCGCATATCGCGGTCAGGGTGCGATCGACGCAACGCACCGAGGTGGCGGACGACCGGCCACGCCGCGAAGCTCCGCTCCGCTCGCTCTCCTCGGTGCCAACACACCACGCCGCGCGGCACCCGACGCGCGCGCACTGCGCGCCACCGACGCCCGCACCACCCGGCCCTGAGCCCTAGGCCGGCAACAGCGCCCGCAGCGCCTTCGGCGGCAGCGGATCGGACCCAAGGATCTCGGCGCTCAACGCGCGGAGGACCTCGAGGCGACGGTTGGGATGCAGGCCAAACGCGTACTCCTGCGTGGCCTCGTGGCCACCCTCGACGCCCAGGTGCGAGCGGTGCTCGGCGGTCGCGACGCGCGACAGCACCAGGCCCAAGATGTAGGCGTCGAGATCCTCGACCGCGACCTCGACGGGGCCACCGCCGGCGCCGTCCTCCCCACCCGGCCCGAACGACGCCACGATCCGCGGCGCGCTGGACTCGACCACCGGCCGCTCCCCGCCGCCCGAGGACTCCCAGTCGCGCTGCTCGGCGTCGGCATCACGCGCCAACCCCTTGTCACGATTCGCCGCCCACCGCGCCTCATCGAGCTTGCGCGACTCCTCCTCGTAGTTCTTGGGCTTGGGCGGCACATAGCCAACACCGAGCTTCAGACCCGCCGTGCTGATCTCGCCCTTGGTCGCCTGCTCGACGAGGTCGCTCGCCTCATCGGCCGTCACGTCACCGCGGGCGATGCCACGCCGCACGACGTCGGCAACCGTGAATGACAAATCACCTTCTTCTACGCGCTTGACGACCGCGTCAGGCAGGTCGAGCAGCTTGAGCGACTTGCGCGTCCAGTCCAGCGGCGCACCGACGAGCCGTGAGACCTCGGCGGCGGTCAGCGACGGGTCCTCGGCCATGATCGCCCGCGCGGCGCGCGCGAACTGGACCGGCTCGGGCTTGGCCTGGTGGAAGTTCTCGGCGAACTGCATCGTCAGCGCCTCGCGCTTGGAGATGCCCTCGATGAGCGTGAAGCGCCAGCCGTCCTCGCGCGGCCCTTCGGCCTCCTCGATGAGCGTCATCGCGCCGAAGCGGCGGCGGCCGGCGAGCAGCTCGTAGGGCACGTCGTCGTCCCCGGTGGCGCGCACCAGCGGCGGGTGCAGCAGCCCGGTCTCCTTGATCGAGACGGCGAGCTCGTGCAGGTCGGGCAGCGCGCCGGTGCGCATGTTGACCATCGTGCGGACCTGTGACAGCGGCGCGGTGACGCTCGTGTGCGCCTTGGTCGCCGTGTCGGCCAACGGCGCGCGCCGGAGATCCTCCTCACGCTCCTCACGAGCCGTCTTGGCAGCCTCCTCGCGCATTTGCGCGACGTGTTCTTCGGCGTCTTGGAGCTTGTCGACCTGAGACATGAGCTGCCGGATGCAAGCACACCTCCCGACCCTCTCGCGCGCCGGCGAGGCACCCTGCCCGCAACGAGCGCGAATCCTGGTGTCAGTGCGCGTCTGGGTAGCGCGACACGCCGTAGCCGGCGTCGCGCACAGCAGCTTCGACCGCGACCGCATGCTCGCGCGAGCGGGTCTCGATCGTCAGCTGCACCCCGGTCTCGCGGACGTGCAAGCCGATCCCCTCGCGCAGGTGCGACACCTCGACGATGTTGGCGCCGCTGTCGGCGACGCTCTCCAGCAGCTTGGCCAGCGCGCCCGGACGATCCGGGACGCGGGTGAGCAAGACCATGCGCCGGCCGGCCTCGGTCTCATGGCGGCGGGCGACCGTCGCCAGCAGGCCCGCGTCGACGTTGCCGCCGCTGAGGATCACGCAGGTCGTGCCCGTCTGCGCGGGGACGACCTGACCGCCGAGCAGCGCCGCGACGCCGACCGCGCCGGCGCCCTCGACCACGAGCTTGGCCTTCTCCATCAACAAGACCATCGCGTCGGCGACGACGTCCTCGCCGACGACGACCAGGTCGTCCAGCCAGCGCTCGATCAGCCCCAGCGTCAGCGCTCCCGGCCGCTTGACCGCGATGCCGTCGGCGATCGTCAGCCCGGCGCTGACCGCAACCGGCTTATGGGCCTTCAGCGAGGCGGGGAAGGCCGCGACGGTCTCGACTTGCACCCCGACCACGCGCACGTCGGGCCGCTCGGACTTCACGGCGATCGCCACGCCGCTGGCCAGCCCGCCACCGCCCACCGGCACGACGACGGTCGCCAGCTCCGGAAGGTCGGCGAGCAGCTCCAGCCCAAGCGTGCCCTGCCCGGCGACGATGTCGGGATCGTCGAAGGGATGCACGAAGGCCATCCCGGACTCCTGCGCACGCGCGTGGGCGGCGACCAGGCAGTCGTCGACCGTCGCGCCACCGATCACGACGCGGGCGCCGAGCGCGGCGGTCGCCTCGACCTTGGCGATCGGCGCCCCGTCGGGCATGAAGACCTCGCACGACACGCCGCGCGCCTGAGCAGCCATCGCCAACGCCTGGGCGTGGTTGCCCGCACTTCCGCAGACGACGCCGCGCGCGCAGCCGTCGCCGAGCGCGTGGAGCTTGCTCAGCGCACCGCGGATCTTGAACGAGCCGGTGCGCTGCAGCGACTCGGCCTTGAGCAGCACGTCGCCGCCGCAGCGCTCGCTGAGCGTCGCGGAGGGCAGGACCGGCGTATGGCGGGTGACATCGCCGATCGCCGCTTGGGCCGCGATGACGTCGGCGGCGGTGACGGGCGCTGCGTCGGTCGTGCCCGCCATGGCGGGACTCAGTCGCCCAGCGCGACGATGGCGTCGATCTCGACCTGCGCCCCGACCGGGAGCGCCGCAACGCCGACGGTCGAGCGCGCGGGCGGCGTCGCGGAGAAGAACTCCGCGTAGGCCGTGTTGACCTCGGCGAACGTGCCCATGTCGGTCACGAAGATCCCGCAGCGAACCGCGTTGCCTAGCGACGCCCCGGCAGCCGCGCAGACTGCCTCCAGATTGCGCAGGCACTGGCGTGTCTGCGCACCGACATCGCCCTCGACGAGCGCGCCGGTCGCCGGGTCCAGCGGCGTCTGCCCCGACAGGAAGAGGAAGTCACCGGAGCGCACCGCGTGGCTGTAAGGACCCACGGCAGCGGGGGCGTCCTGCGCGGTGATCGGCTGGCGGTCGGCTGACATAAGTTTTCGGGTTCTCCTTCGACGTGGGGCGAGTACGGACGCTACCGTCCGCGCCTCATGCCCGCGCGCACGCTCCGCCGTTTCTCCCTGCTGATCGCCGCTTCCGGCGTGCTGAGCGCCGCGCTGGGGGCGGGCACGGCGTCGGCGGAGATCCCGTGGGGGACCTGTCCGACGGCGGGCTTTCAGTGCGCCGGCCTGGCCGTGCCGGTGGACCGCACCGGCGTGGTCGGCGGCACGGTCAACCTCTCGCTCCAGCGCGTGCCGGCGGCGACCAACCCCAACCGCACCGCGGTCGTCCCGCTGGCCGGCGGCCCGGGCCAGGCGGCGCTGCCGCTCGCCGAGACCTTCGCCAAGGTCCTGGCGCCCGCGATCGCCGACCGCGACCTGCTGCTCTTCGACCAGCGCGGCACCGGCGCCTCGGGCGCGCTCAGCTGCAAGGCGCTGAGCCGGCCCGCCAGCATCGTCAAGCTCGCCCAGGGCTGCGCCAACGAGCTCGGCCCCGCACGCGGCTTCTACCGCACGGCCGACACGGTCGCCGACATCGAGGCGCTGCGCGTCGCGGGCGGCTACGACAAGCTCGTGCTCTTCGGCGTCAGCTACGGCACCAAGGTCGCCGAGGACTACGCGGCGACCTACCCCAACAACGTCGAGGCGCTCGTCCTCGACAGCGTCGTCCTGCCCGAGGGCCCAGATCCGTTCCAGCGCTCCACCCTGATCGACGCCCCGCGCGTCCTGCGCGACCTCTGCGCCGCCAAGGCGTGCAAGGGCGCCACCGACAGCGTCCAGAGCGACCTCTCGCGCCTGGCCGCCAAGCTGCGCAAGGGCGCGCTGCACGGCAAGGTCGTCCTCTCCTCGGGCAAGCGCACCAGCCTGTCGATGGGTCAAGGCGATCTGCTGGCGATCCTGCTCGCCGGCGATCT
The DNA here is from genome assembly GCA_040509415.1 of Baekduia sp. Classification (GTDB taxonomy): domain Bacteria; phylum Actinomycetota; class Thermoleophilia; order Solirubrobacterales; family Solirubrobacteraceae; genus Baekduia. The sequence goes on from JBEVLC010000415.1 coordinate 6,243, forward strand.
GAACCCGACGCTGCGCGCCGAGCTGCCCGGCTCGATGCGTGCCGCGCTGCGCGGCGACGGCGCGCCGCTGCTACGGCTCGCTGTGCGCTCTGAAGGGCTCACCACCGGGTTGTCGCAGCGCCGCCAGATCGACACGACCAGCGGCGACAGCGACGCGCTCTACGTCGCCACGATGTGCGAGGAGTCGCCGTTTGCCTGGACGCGCGCGGCCGGCGCCGAGCAGCGCTACCAGGAGATCACCACCGCGGCCCGCGCGATTCCGAAGGCCCAGCTCGGGCCGTTCTCCCCCGCGGCCGCGGTCCAGGGCGGCCCGATCGGGCTCTGCCTCGGCTGGCCGAACGCTTCACCGGCACCGGTCCCCTCGCCGCCGCTGCCGGCAGTCCGCACGCTCGTGCTGGACGGCCAGATGGATCTCCGCACGCCGTTCGAGGACGCCGTCCAGATCGCGCAGCGAATCCCGGGCGCGACGGTCGTCAAGGTGCCGTTCACCGGCCACTCGACGGTCAGCAGCGACGCGACGACCGACAGCGCCTGCACCAAGGGCGTCTTGGCCACCTTCTTCGCAGGCGGCGTCCCCGCCCCGTGCGCGGCGGGCGAGAACCCCTATTCGCCGACCCGCCGGCCGCCGACGAGCCTGCAGCGGATCACGGCAAGCAGCACGTCGCGCCGGACGGTCATCGCCGCCGCGGCGACCGTGACCGACGCGGCACGCCAGATCATCGGCGACGCCCTGGCGCTGGACACGCTGCCCAAGCACGTCGCCGGGCTGCGCGCGGGCAACGCCACCGTCAACCGCGACGGCAGCTTCAAGCTCAACCGCTATGAGTACGTCCCCGGCGTGGTGGTCAGCGGCAGGGTCAACACCAAACGCACCGCCAGGGTCACGATCCGCGGCGGCGGCGCGCTGAGCGGCAACCTGACGATCACCGCCGGCGGCGCCGTGCACGGCACCCTAGGCGGCAAGAAGGTCACGATCGGCGCTGCCGCCGCCACGCACACGTCGCTGCCGACGGTCAAGCAGGCGCTTGACCGGTTGCCGCTGCTGGCCCGTCGATAGCCTCGGCGCCATGGCCAACGCCCTGGCGCACGAGAGCTCCCCGTACCTCCTCCAGCACCGCGACAACCCGGTCGACTGGCACCCGTGGGGGCCGGAGGCCCTGGCGCTGGCGCGCGAGCTGGATCGGCCGCTGCTGGTCTCGATCGGCTACTCGGCCTGCCATTGGTGCCACGTCATGGAGCGCGAGTCGTTCGAGGATCCGGCCGTGGCCGCGATCATGAACGACAACTTCGTCTGCGTGAAGGTCGACCGCGAGGAGCGGCCCGACATCGACGCCATCGCCATGGAGGCCGTGCAGCTGATGACCGGCCACGGCGGCTGGCCGCTCAACGTCTTCCTCACGCCCGATCAGGTCCCCTTCTACGGCGGCACGTACTTCCCGCCGGAGCCACGCCACGGCATGGCGGCGTGGCCGGGTGTCTTGGAGGCCGTCGCCCAAGCGTGGGCGCAGCAGCGCGAGGAGATCGTCGAGCAGGGGTCGCGGATGGCGCAGCGGCTGGGCCACACCGCGACGCTGCGGGCGCCCGAGGGCGTCGTGTTGGGGCCCGAGCCACTCGATGACGCGGTGCGCAACCTGCGCGCCGCGTTCGACAACGTCAACGGCGGCTTCGGCGGCGCGCCGAAGTTCCCGCCGTCCTCGGCGCTCCTGCTGCTCTGGGCCCAGGCCGCGCGCGGCGGCTCGTGGGCGGCCAAGGCGGGTGACATGGCGGGCGCGACGCTGCGCGCGATGGCGGGCGGCGGCATCTATGACCAGATCGGCGGCGGCTTCGCGCGCTACGCGGTCGACGCGACGTGGACGGTGCCGCACTTCGAGAAGATGTTGTATGACAACGCCCTGCTGGCGCGGGCCTACCTGCACGGCTGGCTGATGACGGGCGATGTCGCGTTCCGGCGCGTCTGCGAGGAGACGCTGGAGTTCGTCGCCCGCGAGCTGCGCGGCGAGGAGGGCGGGTTCCTGAGCGCGCTGGACGCGGACTCCGAGGGCGTCGAGGGCAAGTTCTACGTGTGGACGCTGGAGGAGCTGCGCGAGGTGCTCGGCGAGACCGACGACGCCGACGCCGCGATCGCCTGGCTCGGCGTGACCGAGGACGGCAACTTCGTCGACCCCCACCATCCGCAGCCGGGCTGGAACGTGCTGACGGGACGGGGTGTCGAGCCACCGGCGCCGCAGCGCGAGCGAATTCGCGAAGCGCTCATGGACGCGCGCGCGGGCCGCATACGCCCGGGGCTCGACGACAAGCGCTTGGCCGCCTGGAACGGCCTGGCGATCCACGCCTTCGCCGAGGCCGGCGCGGTGCTGGGCCGTCCAGATTTCCTGGCGATCGCTGTCGCCGCCGCGGAGTTCGTGGTGGGGTCGATGCGCGACGCCGACGGGCATCTGCTGCGCACCTGGAAGGACGGGCAAGGCAAGTTGAACGCCTACCTCGAGGACCACGCCTTCCTGCTGGAGGCGTTCGTCGCGCTGTACGAGGCGACGTTCGACCCGCGCTGGCTGGCCGAGGCGCGGGGGCTCGCCGACGCGATCTTGGCGCGTTTCGCCGACGCCGACGGCGGCGGCTTCTTCGCCACCTCCAGCGACCACGAGCAGCTCGTCGTGCGCCGCAAGGACATCGAGGACGCGCCGATCCCGTCGGGCTCGTCATCGGCCGCGGTCGGGCTCCTGCGCCTCGGCGCCCTGACCGGCGACGCCCGCTACGAGGAGGCCGCGGTCTCGCACCTGCGGCTCGTCGCGCCGCTGCTGGGCGCGCATCCGCAGGCCTTCGCGCACGCGCTCGTAGCGCTCGACCTGCTCGTGCGACCGGGGCGCGAAGTCGCGCTGGCGGGCGCCACCGACGATCCCGCGCTGGCCGCGCTGGTCGGGGTCATGCGCGAGCGCCTGCGACCCGGCGTCGTGCTCGCCGGTCCGCCCGGTGACGGCGTCGAGCTGATGGCGGGCCGCAAGCCTGTGGACGGCGCCGCAGCGGCCTACGTCTGTGAGCACTTCACCTGCCGGCTGCCGGTCACCGAAGCCGGAGAACTGCGCGACCTCCTCGATTCGTATTCTGAGGCATGAGCCGTTTCCTCACGTTCCCCGCCGGGCGCCGCGCCAAGTGGGTGGTCTTCGCGGTCTGGGTCGTCGCCGTCATGGGCATGGGCGCCGCCAACCTGCCCGGCAAGTTCTCCGACGCGGAGAAGAACGAGTCCACGTCGTTCTTGCCGGGCGACGCCGAGTCGACCAAGGCGCTGGCCGTCACCAAGCAGCTGGAAGGCGGAGAGCGCGCCGCGACGGTGATCGTCTACCGGCGCGACGGGGGTCTCACCGCCGCCGACAAGGCGCGGATCAAGGCCGACACCGGCCGCCTGAACGCGCTGGACTACCCGGCCGCGTCGAAGTTCGGCCAGCCCCAGTTCTCGCGCGACGGCACCACGGCGCTGGTCCTCAACTCGATCAAGGGCGACGGCAAGGGCTCGACGATCCTCGACCCGGTCGACAAGTACCGCTCGCTGGTCAGCGACCCCGGCGGCGGGCTCCAGGTCAAGGTCACCGGGCCAGCGGGCTTCAGCGCGGACGCGATCAAGGTCTTCGAAGGCATCAACGGCACGCTCCTGGCTGCGGCGGGCAGCCTTGTGCTGCTGTTGTTGATCCTCATCTACCGCAGCCCGTTCTTCTGGTTCTTCCCGCTGCTGGCGGTGGTCTTCGGCGAGATGGCGTCGCGTGGCTTCGGCTACTTCCTCACGGAGGCGGGCGTGACGGTCAACGGGCAGTCGTCGTCGATCCTGTCGGTGCTCGTGCTCGGTGCGGGAACCGACTACGCGCTGCTGCTCGTCGCGCGCTACCGCGAGGAGCTGCGAACGACCGAGGACCGGCATGTGGCGATGGCCCAGGCGCTGCGGACCGCCGGGCCGGCGATCGTCGCCTCGGCGATGACGGTGTCGATCGCGCTGCTGTGCCTGTCGCTGGCCAAGGTCAACGGCACGGCGGGGCTCGGACCGATCGGCGCGATGGGCATCTTGGTGGCCTTGCTCTCGCAGATGACGTTCCTGCCGGCGCTGCTGGTGATCGTCGGGCGCAAGCCGTTCTGGCCCTACATCCCCCACGTCGGCGATGCGGGGACCGATTCGACGCACGGCGCGTGGCGCCGGATCGGCGAGCGCGTCGCCGCGCGGCCGACGCGCGTGCTGGTCGGCACGACGGGGTTGTTGGTGGTGATGGCCTTCGGGCTGTTGAACCTGTCGGGCGGGCTGACGCAGTCGAGCTCGTTTCGCGACGAGGTCGAGTCGGTCGCGGGCCAGGAGCTGGTCGCCGACGCGTTCCCGGCGGGCGCCAGCGCGCCGACCGACGTGATCGTGAGCGATCCGGCCAAGGTTGGCGCGGTGACGGCCTCGGTGCGGCGCGTCCCCGGCGTCGCGTCCGTGGTGCCGACCGGGCGCAGCGGCCCTGAGGGAACGCTGCTGCGAGCGGCGTTGACCATGGACCCCAACTCGACCGAGGCCTATGACCTGGTCCCCGAGATCCGGCGCGCCGCGCGCTCGGCGGACCCGCAGGCGCTGATCGGCGGCACGAGCGCGGTCGAGCACGACCTCCGCGAGGCGTCGACATCAGACACGAAGCTGCTCGTCCCGCTCACGCTGGTGATCGTCTTCGTGATCCTGGGACTGTTGTTGCGCTCGCTGCTGGCCCCGGTGGTGTTGATCGGGACGGTGGTGCTGAGCTTCGTGGCGGCGCTCGGCTTCTCGGCGGTGATCTTCGACGTCGTCTTCGGCTTCCCCGGCAGCGACCCGTCGTTCCCGCTGTTTGCCTTCATCTTCCTCGTGGCGCTCGGCGTCGACTACAACATCTTCCTGATGGCGCGGGTGCGGGAGGAGTCGCTGCGCCACGGGACCCGTGAGGGGATGCTGCGCGGGCTGGCGGTGACCGGCGGGGTGATCACGTCGGCGGGCATCGTGCTGGCCGGCACGTTCTCGGTACTGGCCGTGCTGCCGCTCGTCTTCTTGACCGAGTTGGGCTTCGCGATCGCCTTCGGCGTCCTGCTGGACACGTTCCTGGTGCGATCGGTCCTGGTGCCGGCGATCGTCTTCCGGATCGGCCCGAAGATCTGGTGGCCGTCGCGGTTGGCGCAGGAAGACGACGCCGCTAGAGCACCGGCAGGTAGCGATCGAGTTCCCATTGGGTGACCTGCACGCGGTAGTCCTCCCACTCCTGGCGCTTGATCTCGATGAAGCGGTTGAACATGTGCTCGCCAAGGGTGCGGAGGACGAGCTCGGACTCGGCGGTCAGCTCGACCGCCTCGCCGAGGGTCTCGGGCAGTTGCTCGATGCCGAGGCGCTTGCGCTCATCGGGTGACAAGTGGTAGAGGTTCTTCTCCATCGGCTCGGGCAGCTCATAGCCCTTCTCGATGCCCTCCAGGCCCGCCTGCAGCAGCGCGGCGAAGGTCAGATAGGGGTTGCAGGCCGGGTCGGGGCAGCGCAGCTCCATGCGCGTCCCCTTCTCCTTGCCGGGGTGGTAGAGCGGCACGCGCACGAGCGCTGAGCGGTTGCGGCGGCTCCAGGCCACGTAGACCGGCGCCTCGTAGCCGGGCACCAGGCGCTTGTAGGAGTTGACCCACTGGGCGAAGATCGAGGACAGCTCGCGGGCGTGCTTGAGCTGACCGGCGATGAAGGCCTTGCCGATGTCCGACAGGAAGTAGGGGTCGTCGGCGTCGAACATCGCGTTGGACCCGTCCTTGAACAGGCTCATGTGCGTGTGCATGCCCGAGCCGTTCTCGCCGAAGAGCGGCTTGGGCATGAACGTGGCATGCCAGCCGTTCTTCATGGCGTACTCCTTGACCGTGATGCGGTAGGTCATGCAGTCGTCGGCCATCTTCAGCGCGTCGGCGTAGCGCATGTCGACCTCGTGCTGGGAGGGGCCGACCTCGTGGTGGGAGTACTCGACGTGGATGCCGAGCTGCTCGAGCGCGATGACGGTCTCGCGGCGGACGTCGGAGCCCGCGTCGAGGGTCGTGAGGTCGAAGTAGCCGCCCTCGTCGAGGACCTCGGTGCCGTTCTTGTCCTTGAACAGGAAGTACTCGAGCTCGGGGCCGACGTTGAAGGTGTCAAAGCCCATGGTGTGCATGCGATCGAGCGCTCGTCTGAGCACGTGGCGCGGATCGCCCTCATAGGGCGTGCGCTCGGGCGTGAGCACGTCGCAGAAGACGCGGCCGACGCCCTGCTCCTCGGGGCGCCAGGGCAGGATCGCGAAGGTCGACGGGTCCGGCATGGCGATCATGTCGGACTCCTCGATGGCGTTGAAGCCGGTGATCGAGGAGCCGTCGAAGCCCATCCCGTTCTCGAACGCGTCGTCGAGCTCGGCGGAGTTAATGCTGAACGACTTCAGCTGCCCGAGGATGTCGGTGAACCAGAAGCGGATGAAACGCAGCTGGTGCTCCTCGACGATCGCCTTGACGTCCTCCACAGTGCGCGGCTGGTCGGTCATGGCCCGGGACCCTAGAGGATCCGGGTTCTCACGCTGGTCGGAAACTGGGCGCCGCTGTGTCGAGACGCGCGACGACGGTGGCCATCGACGCCCGGGGCGCACGGGAGGTCCCGCGCGCCCCGGAGGCGATGTGGCCGAAGGTGTGGGGCTAGCGCCGCGGCGGCGCGGCGGGCTGCAACGCCGAGGTGGAGACGACGTGTGCTGTGGCGGCAGGCGCGGCGGCTGCGTGGTCGGCAACCGCGGCCTGCGACGAGGACGTCATCGCTGCGAGCAGGATCAGGATCGCGCCGAGGGCGACGGCCCAGAGGGCGATGCGGTCGGGGCGCGCGCCGACGCGATCTGAGGCAGTTCGGCCGCGGTGGCGCTGGGCCATCGACGACATCCGGCTCTCAGCGGGGCGGCCCTTGATCTGGACGGTGCGACGGGTGCCGACGGGCGGAGGCGGCGTGGCGAACGGGTCGTCAGCGGCGGAGAGGTGCGCAAGCTCGTGCGTCATGTCGGCGGCCGGCGCGTGGGGCGCAGTCGGGACGAAGACGCCGTGCAGCGGGTGGGCGCTGCCGTCGCGGTCGGCCGTGAACCGGGGTTCGGCGGGCTCGTCGACGGCGGTCACGGCCGGCGCGCGGCTCATCCGCCGGCGCGGGATGAAGTCGATGTCCTCGCCCAGCCAGTCATCGGCCGGGCGACGGCCGGAGCCAGCGAGGTCCTCGCGTTCCTGCTGCACGTCGGCCCACCAGTTGGGCGCGTCCGTCGATGGCATGAAGTGTTCTCGGTCCTCTTCCTTGGGCTTACGGGGTTAGCTGACGGGCTCGCGCCGAAAGAGCGGCGCTACGCGATAGGCGATTCGCCCCAGTGCAACGTGGGTCCCCCGCTCCACGCCCGGGCGTGCCCGGACGGGGATTCAGCGGTTGTGAACGGCGGCATCGTAGCAACGTCGAAAATCCCTGCTAGATCGCAGAGTTATGGCAAGCGCCAACTGACCGCATAGTCAGGCATGCATCGGACGGAACGTTCCCGCAACCTGCGGGAAACGCCGCCTTGACATCTCGGCCCCCGAATCAGGCGCGCCTCGTCGCGTCTGGACGCACCTCACGACGAGACCGGTGCTGGCGCACGAGGTCTCGCCGTTCGGCACGCCCAGCCACAGACGATGCACGGCCTGATTCAGCGGCCGGCGCGCGAGATAGGGCTTGATTCAGCGGCCGGCAACTGTGGAGACGTAGTCCGCGACGTCCTTGGCCTCTTCGCCATACAGCAGGCCGGACGGCATCTGGCCGGCGCCGCGGGCGCGGCCCTTCTCGATCGCGTCGAGGACGAAGGCGGGCTTGAGGTCGCCGCCGTTGAGCGTGTCGAGGTTCGGACCGACGCGGCCGACGGCGGCGGAGCCGGCGAGCGTGTGGCAGGTCGCGCACTTCTCGGCGAAAAGCCGGCGGCCCTCGGTCTGGGACGCGGTGAGGTTCACGCCGCCGGCGCCGCGCTTGGCGTGGTTGTCGCGGTTGGAGAGGGCGATGAGCAGCGGCACGGCGATGCCGACCACGAGGACGGCCAGCGTGATGCCGATGCCCCAGGCGCGGCGCGTGCCACGCGACTCAGGGCCCGAGCCCGCGGGGGGCCGGCCGCTCCGCATCGCCGCCAGCACGACCGAGAGGCCGATGGCAAGGAAGACGAGGACGAACACCAGGGTGCCAATCACGTGCGGCACCCTACCCGGTGACCCGGTCCCCAGCGCAAGTCCTGACCTTGACCCCGGACCGCGGTGACCCGCACAGACCTCGTCGAGCCCCTCATCGCCGCCGTCCAGACGCGAAGCTCTGGGCCGGTGGCGCCACCGCGCGGAAGTCCCCGCTGCCCGTAGCCGCCAGATCCTCGCCCTCCTCGGCGGCCATCCGCCGCGCTTCCTGGCGGGCCAGCTCGAGCGCGTCGAGCATCGCGAAGTCCTTGACCTGGATGACCTCTCCGCTGGGCCGCTGCTCGCCGCCGGTGACCGCGGTGACGTGGTGGACGGCGACATCAGCCGCCGGCCGTGCCTGCAGGTGGCCACTGGCGTCCAGGCGCACGAGCCGCCGGCAGACGATGTTGATCGCTCCGCCCGCCGACGCATGGCGCTCCAGCACGCCCTCGGCCACCACCAGCGGCTCGGCGCGCACGACGAGCCGGTCGCGCTCGTAGACCTTTGGCGGCACGATCAGGTTGACCGTCCCCGTCTCGTCCTCCATCAGCAAGAAGCAGACGCCCTTGGCGGTCCCCGGCCGCTGCCGCGCGACGACCAGCCCGCCGATGCGCACCGCGGTCCCGTGGCCCAGGCGCTCGAGGTCGCTGCTGGCCACCATCTTCTGCGCACGCAGCTCGGCGCGCAGGAGGCCCAGCGGATGCTCGGCCGTCGTCAGCCCGGTGGTCGAGTAGTCGGCGATCATCGCCTCCCAACCGGTGAGGCCCGGCAGCGCCGGCGCCTCCCCCACGCCCAGCGGCAGCGCGAGCTGCGTCCCCAGTTCCGCCCGCGTGCGGCGGCCGGACGCGCCGACCACCGACGTCAGCAGCCGCTTGCCCGGCGCTGCCACGCCAAGCTCCCACAGCGCGCGGCGACGGCTGCCGCCGGCCAGCGCGTCGCAGGCGCCCGACCACGCGAGCTGCTCCAGCGCCGGGCGCCCGGCCCCCGCGCGCGACGCGAGCTCCTCGATCGTCCGAAACGGCCCGGCCGCCGCACGCGCGGCGACGAGCGCCTCGATGTCTGCGGCCTGCACCCCCATCACGTAGCCCAGCCCGATGCGCACTGCGTCTGCGCCGTCGACCTTGACGACGGTGCATCCCACGGCGCTGTGGTTGACGTCGGGCGCCAGCACCGCGATCCCACGCCGCTGCGCCTCGTGGACCAGGGCGTCAGACGGGTAGAAGCCCATCGGCTGCTCGTCGAGCAGGGCCGTCAGGAACTCGGTGCCGTAGTGCACGCGCAAGTAGGTCGACTGATAGGCCAGCAGGCCGAACGCCGCCCCGTGGGCCTTGGGGAAGCCGAAGCCGGAGAAGCCCTTGACCATCGCCCACACGCGCTCGGCGAGCTGCTCGTCGACGTCGGGCCACGCCGCCATCGCCTGCCGCACGAAGCGCTCGTGGTAGGCCTCGATCGCCGCCGCCGAGCGCTTGCGGCTCATCGCCTTGCGCAGCCCCTCGGCCTCCCTGGGCGAGAGCTTCGCGAACGCCATCGCGACCTCGATGACCTGATCCTGGAAGATGATCGTCCCGAGCGTGTCCTCCAGCACAGCCTTGAGCGAGTGATGGTCGTAGGGCACCTCGAAGTGGGGGGGGGCCCCCCCCCCCGGCCGCCGCGCGGAGGGGGGGGTGTCGGCGCCGCCCCCCCGCGGGCCCGGTTTGTGGGCGGGCGGCCCCCGCGACGGGGGGGCCCCCCCCCAGCCGCTGCAGCCGCTCGATGTCGGGGTTGACGGCGCCGCCGACGATCGGCCCGGGCCGCACGATCGCCACCTGGATCGTCAGGTCCTTCAGGTTGTCGGGACGCGTGCGGCGCAGCGAGCCCATCTGCGCGCGGCTCTCGATCTGAAAGACGCCCGTCGTCTCGGCGTTCTTGATGCAGTCGAAGGTCGCCTTGTCGTCCATCGGGATCCGCGACAGGTCGATCGGCTCGGCATGCCGCTCGGCGATCATCTGCACGCAACGCTCGACCGCCGACAGCATCCCGAGCCCGAGCAGGTCGATCTTCAGGAAGCCAGCGTCCGCGCAGGAGTCCTTGTCCCACATCACCATCTGCCGGCCTTCCATCGCGGCGGGCACGACGGGGCAGCAGTCGATGAGCGGGCGCGTCGCGACGATCATCCCGCCCGAGTGCTGGCTGAGATGGCGCGGCAGGCCGTGGGCCTCGGCTGCCAGCTCGTGCAGCCAGCGCCAGCGGCCTTCGTCCTGGCGGCCCTTGCCCAGCGCCAAGGCGATGTCCTTGTCGACGGTCTGCGCCGAGAACGCCTCTGAGGAGCGCGCGACCCGCTCGATCTCCCCCGGCGGCAGCCCCAGGGCCTTGCCCAATTCGCGGATCGCGCCGCGCGCCCGGTAGGTCGGGAACGCCGCGACGAGCGCCGCCTGCTTGCGCCCGAAGTGCTCGTGCACCCGCGGGATCAGCGCCGCCCGCACGTCGCGCGGGAAGTCGAGGTCGATGTCGGGCAGCGCCGTGATGCCCTCGCTGAGGAAGCGGCCGATGTGAAGCTCGTTGTCGATGGGGTCGACGTGCGAGAGGCCGGTGAGGTAGCAGACGATCGACGAGACCGAGGAGCCGCGCCCGCGCCCCGGCGGCAGCAGGCTGCGCGCGACGTCGTCGCCGCGGACCTCCCGTGCCACCTCCCGCGCGAGCTCGAGCATCTCGTGATGCAGCAGGAAAAACCCCGATAGGCCGAGGTCGCGGATCAGCGCCAACTCCTGGTCGCACCGCGCGGTCGCAGTGGCCCGTAGACCGCTGCCCATCGGGTAGCGCGCGTCGAAGCAGCTGTCGCACACCGCGGCGAGCTTGCGATCGGCCTCGCCGTCCTCGGCCCTCGGGTAGCGGTAGCCGAGATCAGCGGTGAGGTCGAAGATCAGCGTGGCGGCCAGGCGCTCGGTCTCGGCCACCGCGTCGGGGTGATCTTCGAAGCGCGCCGCCATCGCCGCGGGCGTCGTGAGCACATGCGTGTGGTTGCCACGTCGCAGCGGCTCGGAGGCGTCCAGCGTCGTGTGCTCGCGGACCGCCACGAGCACGTCCTGCAGCCGTGCACGCGCCGGCTCGTGGGCGTGGACGTTGCCCGTCGCGACGCACGGCACGCCGAGCCGTCCGGCCAGCTCGACCAGCTCGCGGTTGCGCGCCCGGTCGTCGCGATGGAACGGACGCTGCAGCTCGATGCGAAACGCGTCGCGCCCGAAGGCCGCCAGCAGCGCGCGAGCGGTCGGCTCGTCGTGGACGCCGTGCGTCGCGCAGCCCGACAGGCAGACCAGGCCCTCGGCGTGCTCGGCGAGGTCGGCGACCGTCAGCACCGGCGTAAGCAGGCGCCGCCGACCCGACGACTCGCGCGTGTGCGCGTGCGCCCGCGTGAGGAGCCGGCAGAGGTTGCGCCAGCCGAGCCCATCGCGGACCAGCAGGGTGACGTGCCCCGTCCAGCGCGCCGCCTGTTCGGCGTCGCTCAGCGCCACGCCCTTGCGCTGCGCGCGTGCCGTCACCGGGTCGGCCAGGTCCACCTCCGCCCCATGGATCGCGCGCAAGCCCAGCGATGTCGCGGCCTGGGCGAACTCCATCGACCCCGAGACCGAGTTGTGGTCGGTCAACGCCAGCGCCTGATGCCCACGCTCCAGCGCGGCTGCGACCAGCTCCTCGGGCAGCGAGGCGCCGTCCAGGAACGAGAAGGCCGAATGGCAGTGGAGCTCGACGTAGGACACGAACACATGTTCGCATCTCCGAGGACGGTGGACAAGCGCGCCTCCACGCCGGGCGCAGAAGCGGGGGCGATCAGTCCGGCCCGTCGATCGACAGACCCTGCACGGCCACGACCGCTTGGTCCGTCAACCTCCCAGCGGAGGCCGTCCAAACCGTTCGCGTGATCCCCGCCTTCAGCCTGACCGGCACGTCGAAGTACTGAGGCACCCCTGCTGTCAGCTGCCAGTTGGACTTGCCCATCTTCACGGTCATGATCGTCGGGACCTCTGAGACGCCGTTCGCCGCGATCCCGAACACCCCCCGGAGGTGGTAGGTGCCCTTGCGTGGTGCGACGAACGCCACGCTCGCCGCGTCAACCGACACGTAGAAGTTCGCATCATCGCTTTGCCCCAGCGATCCCCACGCCACCTTCGTCACAGGCCGGTCACCAGGCGAGATGATGCTGCCGACGACCGGGTGGCCGACCATGCGCGTCTGCACCACCGACACCGGAGAGAAGATGTCTTCGAGGCGGTGAAACAGCGCCGGGTGGTTGACCTCAAGGCGGTTCTGGTACCCCACGAGCCCCATGGCGAGCCCGACCGCGGAGCCCCAGGCGACCATGAGCAGACCGCTGCCAACTACGAGTCGGCGACGCCAGCTCCCGCGCCGGGTCCGGGACAGGAACACCATCCACACCAGCAGCGCCGACATGATGAACAGGGACATGAAGTCCGCCGCGTAGTGCTGGGTCGTGCCCCAGGTGAAACACGCTATCCCCAGGACGATGATCCCTCCCGTGCCCGCCATCGCCCACAAGAGACGGCGAAGCTCGGGGTCCACGCGACGGCGCAGCACCGGCAAAAGGAAGATCCACCACAACACCGGCGCCAGCACGAGCGCACCAGCGGTGGGATCGATGGCATCGAAGTCTGCGGGCGTCCGCCACGGCAGGTTCGGGGGGTCCAGCCTCACGAAGGGAAACAGGGCCGTGGGGCGCGGCGGCGCCAGGAGGTAGTTGTACAACCGGGACTGGATGTACGCCGGTACGAACGTCCTCCCTTCGGTCCCGTCATCCCCGTTCAGTTGGAACTTCACACCAAATTCCATTGGCGAGCCGAACCGGGCGATGTTGTAGGCCATGATGAGCACCCCGCACACCACGAGTGGGCCGAACAGCGCGGCGAGCACCCGTCGACCGGTCAGGCCCTGAGGCCATGCCTTGCCTCGCCAGGCCGCCACCACCAGGACCAGCGGGATCAGCGCCAGCGCGCCCAGCGTGGGCCGCGAGAACATCGCCAACCCTAAGGCCACGCCAGCGGCCAGCAGCTTGCGTGTCGACGGTCGTGACCCGTGCCAGCCCATGAGCAGCAGCCAGATGCCGAGCATGCCGAAGCACAGGCCACAGGTGCTCGCGACCTCGTGCGTCGAGGGCCGCCGCAAGATGAAGGGGACGGTGTTGCCGAAGGCCAGCGCGATGTACGCCACCGCCATCGCCCACCGCGGGGTGTCCGGCAGGAACTTCCGCACCAGGAAGCGGACGATCGCCACCGAGAACACGAATCCCAGGAAGCCGAAAAGCGCCACCGCGAAGCTCTGCGACACGGTGATGCCTAGGGCCTGCAGTGGCGCGAACAGCACGATCGCTGCCGTAGGCCCCCAATAGGCGTAGAGATGGCCGTTGCGCAGGCTGAGGTCATCCAGACCCGCAAAGCGAAAGCGGGCGTTGGCGACCGGGTCATACGGATTCGGGAGGTCCAGCAGCGCCTGTGGTGGCTTCATACGCAGGGCAAGGTCCCCGTGGCGCAACGCGTCGGCAAGCATCCCGAAGTAGCCCCCGCTCGCCGGCTTAAAGGACATCGGGATGCTGGTCGCCGCCGTCCAGAAGTAGAAGACCAGCATCGCCGCAAAGAACAGAGCGGTCGCCAGTGCCCAGGCACTTGGGACGCTCAACGCGGTGCGCGACCGCGTCAGCCGCGTGGTGGGCGTGCCAGCCATTGCGCGACAGTAACGCCGTATCCAGGCTCGACTGCGTGAGCCGATGACAAGGCGGCAAGCAACGATTTCACCGTTCTCGGCAGACGCTCGGCGCCCGAGCATCTCCCCGGCTGCAGAAGGCCGAACGGCGGCGAAGACCTCGCTCATGCCACGCAATCGGTCCGCGTGACCCATTGCCCATCGAGCCCGCGCGAGGTCGCGGCCAGCAGCTGCTGGGAGCGCTGCTGGATCCGCGCTTCGGCGCTGAAGCTGCCCGGCCCGCCCGTGAAGCCGAAGCCCACGCCGGTCGTGGCGACACGGATCGCCAGGACGCGCGCCTGCACCGTGCCGTGCTCCTCGATGCGCCGGCGCAGCGCCTGCTCGGGCGCCGCCGTCGCGCGCCGGTCCGCAATGGCGTTCAGCAGCCCGCGCGCCGCCACGAGGTTGCCCACGTCCGTCAGATCGAGATGGCCGGTGACCTCGTAGTCACGCTCGCCCTCCTCACCGGCGTCGATCGCCAACAGGCCGGCCACCGGCTGGACCACCGCCGGGAGATCGCGCGAGCCGGCGAAGGGCCCGGTCGCGACCACCCGCAAGTCGACCGGCCGTCCCGCCTCGTCGTACTCGACCGCGTAGGTCTCCTGAGCATCGGCCGACAGCCCGAGCACGCTGCCGCTCACCGTGGCCGACCCCGTCGAGGACGCCTGCACGTACGCGGTGCGATGGCCGCTGCGCCGGTCGACGCGCCAGCCCGCTTCACGATCGAACGCGATCCCCGCCCGAGCGATCTCCATCGACCCCTTCAACACCTCGCCCGCGGCGCTGGCGTCGACCGACGAGGCCCACGCCCCCGACCCCGACGTCGCGTCCGGAATCCGTCCGGCGCCCTCCTGCCCGAGGATCCGCTGCGCCTCGGCGCGCGAGCCCACGATCCACGTCCGGCCATGCCCCAGCCGTGCCATCACCGCAGCGGTGACCTCACCGCCGATCGAGAGACCGAGCTTGCCGACGTGCACGCCCGCCTTCAGCCCGCCCGAGCCCTCCAAGCCGCCCGAGATCCCATCCGCCAGCGTGACCGCGAACGTCCCGTCCGAGCGCTCCTCGATCACGCCCAGTTCGTCCTCGCCCAACCGGTAGAAGAGCAGATGCACCGTCATCCCCTGGTGGTTGGCCCGCGATCCCACCACGCATGGCTCCTGATCGCGCCGGCAGTCACCGCTCCCGACCAGGCAGATCGCCCGCGCCATCTCGCGCGTGACCCGCCGCCCCACGAATCCGGCCTGCGCGAGGGCCGCCCCCAAGCCGAAGACCACCGCCACGAGTGCGACCACGGCCAGCCACTCCACCGACGCCTGGCCTCGCTGGCGGTGCACACGCGGGTCGGAGAGGGACATGGCTTCACCCTGTCGAGCAACCTGTCACGAGACCAGACGCGTTCGTCACGAATCTGCGACGTCCGCGGCTCAGCGCTGTCGGTACCAGCCGCCCACCTGATCGAGCTCGCGAAACAGCACAACCAAGTCGCCGCGCGTCGTGACGACCTCCCAATAGCGCCGCCGCAGCGGCGCGTCGGTCCACCAGCGGTCCTCGACCAGCCACGACTCGCGCACAGCGTCGACTGCGCGGCCATCGACCGCCAGCGGTCGCCCGCGCTCGTCGGCCCGGACAGTCGCGGGCAAGGGCAAGTTGAGACGCCGAGGGCCGTTCACGACCGGCTACAGCTCGTAGGGCGCCAGCACCGTCTGGCGCTCCGGCACCCGCGAGTCCGGATCGACCTCCAGCACGCGCAGCGCCGCCTCCGGGCCCGCGACCGCGCGCGCCTGGCGGATCGCCTCCCGCATCCGGGTCGTCCGCTGCGCCGAACCGTCCTCGAACAGCGCCGTGGCGCCCGCCCCAGAGGGCCCGAAGCGCTCGACCGCCAGCCGCAGCGACTCAGCAGGCGCCGGCAACAACACCAACTTCTGACCGAGCGCGAGGCGCATGCGCACCGCATCGGCCAATGGCTCGCGGAAGACGACGCGCTCGCGCCACGTCCCACCCTCGACCAGCCGCGCGCCGAGGACGACCACGCGCAGCGTGCGACCGCGACGCTCACGTCGTGCCAGCAGTTGGTCGACGAGCAGCACGAGCGCGCGCTCCACCTGCGCCCCAGACCCCGCCTCGGGCAGCTCCAGGACTTCTTCCAGCACTTCTCCCGGGACCCGCGGACGCAGCTCGTCGTCACGCCCGAGCGCCAGGTCATGCGCATGCTCGCCCGCCCGTCCGAAGCGATCGGCGACCACCGGGCGCGGCAGCGCCGCGAGCTGGCCAAGCGTCGTGATCCCCAAGCGCCACAAGGGCTCGACCAAGCTCTCGACCTCCGGCCGGCGCCGCAGCAGCGTGATCGGCTCGGCAGCCATGCCCGCGGCACCGTCGACCAGCTCGGCGCGCCGCGACCGCGCACGCACCGCGCCAGCATGCGCGCAGAACCGCGACGGCCCTGCGCCGATTCGCGCGGGCAGCCGCAACGCCGCGCGCACCGCCGCCACGACCCCGGCCAACCATGGCGGCGGCTGGGGTGGGTGGGTCGACATCCGCGCCCGCAGCACCGCCGCCGGATCGCTCGCCCGCTGCCCGCCGTGCAGAAGCCCGAGCGCCGCCCCGTCGAAGAACGCCAGCCCCGGCGCCTCGCTCTCCACCGCCGCGCCCACGGACTCCAGCCGCGCGACGACCTTCTCCCACGCGTCGGCGACGCCCATCGGGTCCGGCGGGATCAGCGCCAGCGACGGGCATCGCGCCAGCGCCTCGCCAAGACGCATCCCCGCGTGCACACCGAAGGCCTCAGCCGAGGGCGAGACCTCGCCGACGCGCTGCTCACGCCCGGGCTCGGGCGCCAGCGCGGCAGGACCCCGTGCGAGGACCTCACGGCCGCCGGCGGCGATGACGAGGTCGAAACGGGCGAGGAAGACGGCGAGGATCATCGATGCGAACATATGTTCGCATTGATCGCCGTCGCCAGCAAGCGCTCTGAAGAACCCCTGCTCAGGCCATCAGAACGGAGGCGGCTGCCCGAACATCTCCCCCAGCCGCATTGCGACCGCGAAGTCGCCAGCCAGCTCGAGACGGCCGGTCAGGACCGCCTTGACCGGATCCAGGTCGCGGCCGGCGATGCGGACGAAATCGGCGACCGACAGCGTCATCGTCAGCTTGGCGGCATCCGAAGCCCCGGGCCGCGCGAGGGCACGCGCGCCGTCGACGGTGACCGTCCAGGAGCGCAGCGTGCCGTCGGCCGCGCGCAGGTTGTACTGGATGTCGCCGGTGAAGCCGGCGGCGCGCTCGGCGACGAACTGGCGCTCCATCGCGGCGAAGAGGACCTTGAGGCCGGCGGCCGAGCCGGCGGTGCGCGCCAGCCGCTCATCACCCGAGCGCCGCACAAAGGACTGAAAGAGCTGCTCGCCACGAACCTCCAGGGTGCGACGCGCGGCAGCGACGGCGGCCTTCGGCGCCCGCCGGGTGCCGGCGGCGGCGCTGAGTGCGGGAACCGGCACCGCGGCGGCCTGCGTATCACCGCCGTTGGCGTCAGCCTTGAACGCGTAGTCGCGAGCGACCTGCCTGCGCGGCGCGCGGCGCTCCAGCGCGCGACGGGGCGCGTCGCCGAGCAGCTCTCGCTTGGCCTCCTCACGCGCGGCACGGCGCTGCGCGAACTCCGGCATGACCTCGGCGGCGAAGAGCTCCAAGGCCTCCATGATGTCGTTGTGCGTGGTCTTGCCGATCTGGACGCAGAGCATCAGCTCGTCGACGTCCGCCTGCTCATAGCGACCGATCAGCTCGCGGACCTGGGCGGGGGTGCCAATCGCGCCGCGCAGCGAGGCAAGGCCGTTGTTGAGGATCTTCACCCCGAGCGGCGCTCCGTCGGCGGTGATGGCGGAGCGAGCGAACCCGACGTCCTCGCGGCGCGCCAGGAACTCGTCCCAGATCGAGGTGCGACCGGGCGCGTGCTCGCCGAAGACTTCGTAGTGGCCGCGCGCGTAAGCGAAGAAGTGCGCGCCGTCGATCCCGCGGTCAATCGCCTGCGCCTCGTCAGCGTGGACCATCATCGGCAGCGCCACCGCGATGTTGGGGTTGATGGCGAAGCCCGCGGGAACGCAGCGATCCGAGGTGATGATGTCGTAGTACTCGTCAACCAAGGACTTTGCCTCCTCGGGATCGGCGAAGGTGAAGCTGAGCACTCCGATCCCCTGCTCGGCGGCGAGCCGGATGGTCTCGCGTTTCGCGGCGGCGACCCAAAGCGGCGGGTGCGGCTGCTGCAGCGGCTTGGGGACGACGTTGCGCGGCGGCATCTTGATGTGGTCGCCATCAGCGCCGGAGAAAGGGGTCTCGACCATCATCTGCGCGACGGCCGCGATCGCCTCGACCCACTGGACGCGCGTGGTTGCGCGGTCGATGCCGAAGCCCGCGAGCTCGGCGCCCGTCGAGCCCTCCCCCGTGCCAAGCTCGACGCGTCCGTCGGAGACGAGGTCGAGCGTCGCGGCGGTCTCGGCGACTCGTGCGGGGTGCTGGTAGCCGGGCGGCAGCGGCAGGACACCAAAGCCCAACCTGATGTTCTTGGTTCGCTGGGAGGCGGCGGCGAGGAAGACGCCGGGTGCGCTGGAGTGGGATGCCTCCTCCAGGAAGTGGTGCTCGGCGGCCCAGACGGCGTCGTAGCCGAGACGGTCGGCCAGCTCGACTTGAACGAGCGCCTCCTGCAGGAGGCGGTGCTCGGCGCCCGCGTCCCAGGGGCGGGGGAGCTGGTGCTCGTAGAGCAGGGAAAAGCGCACGCCGAGGAGCCTACGGGTCACTCGGAACTAGCGAGGGCCCTCCGAAGAGGGCCCTCGCCTTAGCACGCCTATAAGCCGGATCTTGTCTTGGACGACCATCCATCTACGCGGCCGACCTGGACCTTGGCGGGCAGCCTGCGAACGGTCCTGCTTGGCCTTGCACCTGGTGGGGTTTGCCTGGCCACGTCATGTCGCCATGACGGCGGTGCGCTCTTACCGCACCTTTTCACCCTTGCCTGTGCGGGGCTCACGTGGGGCCCCGCCATCGGCGGTATGTCTCTGTGGCACTTTCCCGCGGCTTTCACCGGGTCGACTTGCGCCGACCACCATGCCCTGTGGTGTCCGGACTTTCCTCGACGGGATTTCTCCCCGCCGCAGCCGTCCGGCGTGCTCACCGAGCGTACCGTGTCAGGCGATCGTCGTCCCGCAGTTGCGGCAGCGCCCACCGACCGGCACGGGCCCGGCGCCGTAACGGGGCGTCATCGACGTCTCGCCACAGGCCAGGCACGCGACGGTGCGGTTCGCGGCAAGGCCCTCCCAGACCCCGACGACCAGGGCGTCGAGGGTCGGCCTGCCGCCCTGCTGGACCATCGAGACCTGCGCCCGCTGATCGCCGCCCTTCGGCACCGCCGGGGCGGGGAACCGCCGCGGCGAGCGATCACGTGCCAAGCCAGGGCCCCGCAGCAGCTTGTTGTCCTCCACCGGATCGAAGATCGGAGGACGGAAGAGATCGAGGGTGAGTGTCGCGGCCATGTCACACGCTCCGGAAGAGTCCGACGACCCGGCCCATGATCCGCACGTCCTTGGAGCGGATCGGCTCCATCGCCGTGTTCTCGGGCTGAAGGCGGATGTGGTCGGTCTCGCGGAAGAACCGCTTGACCGTCGCCTCCTCCCCCACCAGCGCCACGACGATGTCGCCGTCGGAGGCGTTCTCCTGCTTGTGGACGACGACATAGTCGCCCTCCAGGATGCCCGCGTCCTTCATCGACTCGCCGCGGATGCGCAGGACGTACTCGCCCTTGTCGCCACCGGCGACCGGCGGCACTTCCACGTACTCCTCGATGTTCTCCTCGGCGAGGATCGGCTGACCCGCGGCGACCGAGCCGACCAACGGCAGACCCGCCGGCCGCACGAGCGACCGCACGTTGTCCACCGCGTCCTCCACGGCGCTACCGACCGCCGAGGAAGCCTTGTCCAGCAGCTCGAGCGCCCGCGGCTTCGACGGATCCCGCCGCAGCAGCCCGAGCTTCTCGAGGTTCGCCAAGTGCGCGTGCACCGTGGAGGACGACGCGAGGCCGACGGCCTTGCCGATGTCCCGCACCGTTGGCGGGTACCCGTGCTTGGCCGAGTACCGCTTGATGAAGTCAAAGATCTCCTGCTGGCGCTTGGTCAGATCCACCGGGGTCACCTTTCGCCGCTCGCGTCTCGGTCGAACATGTGTTCGTGAAGGTAGCGGGCTCTTCAGACGGAATCAAGCCGACGTCACCAACACGACCCTCTCGCTATGCTGACTCGCGCCTGTCACGCGGATGTGGCGGAATTGGTAGACGCGCAAGGTTGAGGGCCTTGTGGGGCAATTGCCCCGTGGAGGTTCGAGTCCTCTCATCCGCACTTTCGAAAGCCCTGCTCACGCGGGGCTTTCGTCGTTCAAGGCGGGCAGAAGACGGACC
>JBEVLC010000416.1:0-13348 GCA_040509415.1 Baekduia sp.
GGGCCGATACCCGCGACGGAACCTCGCCCTCTGGGCGAGCGTTTCGCCCGTTGCCAAGCAGCGCGGCCACGCGCGACTGGCCGCCGACCTCGCAGACGATCGTGCGCCGTCCGCGCGCCGCCGCGGCGAGCCCGAGGGCGGCCGCGACCGTCGTTCGGCCGGTGCCTCCCTTGCCCGTGACGACCACGAGCTCTGCATCATCGATCGCGGTTATCTGTTTCAGGGCTGTCTTCAGGGTTGTACGTTGCGACCTGCAGCAGGGAACATGCCAGACACGGACACTCAAGACGCCTACAACCGATGTGCGGCGCTGCAGCGCCGCCATGATCCAACCTTCCACCTGGCGACCCGGGTGCTGAGTCGCGACGTGCGCCCGGCGGTCCACGCCTTGTATGGCTTCCTGCGTGGGGCCGATGAGCTGGTCGACGGCCCGGACCGGCCCGAGACCCCCGACGCACGGCGGGCGGCGCTCGACGTCTGGCAGGCCACGCTGGCCGAGGGCGTCGCCGCCGGCGGCAGCGACCATCCGCTGATCGCCGCGCTCGTGGATGCTGGCCGCCGCCATGACCTTCCGCTCGATGAGCTCGGCGTGTACATGGACTCGATGCGCGTCGACTGTGACGGCCGCGTGCGGATCAGCAGCCGCGCCGAGCTCGACACCTACATGAACGGCAGCGCGGCGGCGGTCGGCCGCGTGATGGCGCCGCTGATCGGCGTGCCGGCCGAGCGCCGGGAGGACGTCGCGCGCCTCGGCATCGCCTTCCAGCTGACGAACTTCCTGCGCGACGTGCGCGAGGACTATGCCATGGGCCGCGTCTACCTGCCCGGGCTCGACGAGGAGGCGCTGGCCGAAGGGCGCCCGACCGCGGTGCCGGCCGACGAGGTCCGCCGCGCGAGCGAGCTGTTTCGCGAGTCGGCACGCGCGGTGCTCGGCGCCTGCGCGCCACGCGCCCGGCCCGGCATCGCGCTGGCCACCACGATCTACCGCCGCGTGCATCTTCGGCGTATCGAACGCCGCGGGGTCGTCACAGCGTGACCCGCCGCGCCACCGCCCGCGGCGAGGACCGCCCGCCGTTCGCGCCGGGCGAGCGCGCCGACGTGGTCATCTGCGGCGCGAGCTTCGCCGGGCTCGCGGTCGCCCGCGAGCTGGCCGGCAGCGACGCCGACGTCCTGATCCTCGATCGCTATGAGATCGGCGAGCGCGCGACGTCGGCGTGCGCGGTCCCGACGCCGTGGATGGCCGCGATGGGGGTGGAGGGCGCCGCGCGCCAGGAGCTGCCCGGCATGTCCTTCTCGACGCCCCACGGACGTGCGCGCTACCGCCTGCCGTGGAGCTGGACGTCGTTTGACTACAAGACGCTGTGCGAGCTGCTGTGGGGCCAGTGCGGCGGCGCGCGCTTCGCCACCGCCGTCGTCCATGGCCGCACGGGGGACACGGTCCACACCGACCGCGGCGATGTCACCGCCTCGCTGCTCGTTGACGCCGCCGGGTGGCGCCGTGTGCTCGGCGATCCGCACGTCCAGCCGCCCGAGGCGACGCTGAGTCGCGGGCTGGAGGTCCATCCCCACAACGCCGGTGGCACCGACCTCGACCTCTGGCTGGATCGCGACCTGATCCGCCGCGGCTACGGCTGGTCAGTTCCCGCTAACGGTGAGCGCCGTGTCGGCACGCTCTCCTACAACCCGCACGACCACGTCAAGGAGCCGACGCGCGCGATGGCGCGCAAGCTTGACGTCGAGACCGTCCGCTATCAAGGCAATTGGTTTCCACACGCGCTCCGCGAGGCGACGATCGACGGCGCCTTCTGCGTTGGCGACAGCGCCGGGCATTGCTTCCCGCTCTCGGGCGAGGGGATCCGCACCGCGTTCTACTTCGGGATCGCCTGCGGGCGCGAGTTGGGCGCCGTCCTGGACGGCAGCCAGACCCGCGAGCAGGCCCTGAAGGGCTACACCGACTTCCACGAGCGCCACCGCCCGGCCTTCACCCGGGCCGCGCGGCTGCAGCGGCTGATCCCCGCCTTGCCGCCGCGATTGCTGTCACTCTTGCTGCGCGCAATGGGCGTCCAGTCGCTGGTCGATCGGGCCTTCGGCTGGTATCTCCAACAGGCGCATCCGTCGCTGGCCGATCGTCCCACCGGCTCGCGCGAACCCCATGGCCGACCCGTCGAGCACGCCTCCCACGCCACCTGACGCCGAGCACGCGCCCCTGGTGCGGGCGCTGGAGAACAAGCTCGCGCTGGCCGAGGCGCGCTACCGCGGCCTGGTCGAGCACGTCCCCGCGGTCGCCTACGTTGCCGAGTGGGACGCGCAGTCGACGCTGACTTATGTCAGCCCGCAGATCGAGGAGCTGCTCGGCTGGCCGCCCGAGGCGTTCCTGGCAGACCAAGACCTCTGGTATCGCTGCATCCACCCCGAGGACATCGACCGCATCCGGGAGCAGGAGCGCGTCGCCTTCGAGGCCGGCACGTGGGCTGACATGGAGTTCCGCATGATCCACCGCGACGGCAGCGAGCGGTGGGTGCGCGACAAGGAGGCCATCATCCGCGACGCCGACGGCGCGCCGCGGTTCAGCCAGGGCGTCCTGGTCGACGTGACGCCGACGCGCGCGACCGAGTCAGAGCTGCAGGACGAGCGTCACCGCGCCCAGCGCTACCTCGACATCGCCGGCGCGATCATCGTGATCCTGGACGCCTCGGCGAAGATCACGCTGCTCAACCGCGCCGGCACCGAGCTGCTGGGCTACGACGAGGGCGAGCTGATCGGCCGCGACTGGCACGAGGCCGTGGTCCCCGAGCGGCTGCGCGCGAGCGCTCGCGTCACCTTCGCCGCCGAGCTGCGGAGCGACCAGGACGACGCCGTCAACGAGTTGGTCGTGGTGACCAAGGATGGCGAGGAGCGCACGATCGCCTGGCGCGACACCGTCGTCCGCGATGCCTCCGGCACCGTGACGGCGGTCATGAGCAGCGGCGTGGATCTCACCGAGCGCCGCGCGGCCGAGGAGCAGATCGCCTACCTCGCTTACCACGACTCGCTCACCGGGCTGCCCAACCGCGCGCTGCTGCAGGAGCATCTCGACCTCGCGCTGGCCCGCGCGCGCCGCCAAAGCGAGGCCGTGGGTCTGCTCTACCTCGATCTCGACGGCTTCAAGCTCGTCAACGACTCGCTCGGCCACCCCGCCGGCGACGAGCTGCTCTGTCATGTGACGCTGCGGCTGAGCGAGCGCCGCCGCGGGATGGACCTGCTCGCCCGTCAAGGGGGCGACGAGTTCCTGTTGCTGTTGGCCGACATGCCACGCGCCGACGCCGAGGCCCACGCGCGGCGCGTCGCCGAGGACCTACTGCGCTCGCTCGCCGAGCCGTTCTCGATCTCCGGCGCGGAGTTCCACATCGGCGCGTCGATCGGGATCTCGCTCTACCCGCGCGATGCCGCCGACGCCGACGCGCTGCTGCGCCACGCCGACGCCGCGATGTACGCCGCCAAGTCCGCCGGGCGCAACGGCGTCACGGTCTACAGCGGCGATCCGCACGAGTCGCTGGAGCGGCTGTCGATGACCAGCCGCCTGCGCAAGGCGCTGGATCGCGAGGAGCTGCTGCTGCACTGGCAGCCGATCGTCGACCCGCGCGACGGCGCGCTGCGCAAGTTGGAGGCGTTGGTGCGCTGGCAGGATCCGTTCCGCGGGCTCGTCATGCCCGACGAGTTCATCGCCTTCGCCGAGGAGACGGGTTTCGTCGACCGCGTCGGCGACTGGGTCGTCCGCACCGTCTGCGATCAGGTCCTGGCCTGGGAGCGCGCCGGCTACCGGCCGCCGCGGGTCACCGTCAACGTCTCGCCGCGCCAGCTGCGCCGTCCGGACTTCGGCCAGCGGCTGCTCGCCCTGCTCACGCCCGACGACGTCGCCAGCCGCTTCACCGTCGAGATCACCGAGTCGGCCGCCATGATCGACCCGCTGCGCACCGATCCCGTCCTCACCGAGCTGGCCGCGGCGGGCATCGAGGTCGCGATCGACGACTTCGGCGCGGGCTACTCGTCGCTGTCGCGGCTGCGCACGATGCCGGTGCAGGTGCTCAAGATCGACAAGACGTTCCTGCAGGCCGTCCCCGACGATCCGCAGGCGACGGCGATCGTCACCGCGATCCTCGAGCTGGCGCGGGCGCTGGGCATGGACGCGGTGGCCGAGGGCGTCGAGAACGAGGCCCAGCGCGCGTTCCTGGTGGAGCGCGGCTGCCCGCTGGCCCAGGGCTTCCTGCTCGGGCGGCCGGTCGGCGCCGAGGAGATCGAGCCGCTGCTCGCCCGGGCCGATCAGGCCCACGCCTCGTAGCCAACCCTTCGTAGACTCCGCTTCGTGGAGATCAACTACGACGCCCAGGGCTACGTGCCCGTCGTCATCCAGGACTGGCGCTCGGGCGAGGTCCTGACGCTGGCCTACGCCAACGCCGAGGCGGTCGCCAAGACCCATGAGACCGGCGAGCTCCACCTGTGGTCGCGCTCGCGCGACGAGCTCTGGCACAAGGGCGCGACGTCGGGCAACACGCAGGCCGTCAAGGCGCTGCGGGTCGATTGCGACGGCGACGCGCTGCTCGCGCTGGTCGAGCCCGCCGGCCCGGCGTGCCACACCGGCGAGCGCACCTGCTTCTTCACCGGTGACCTGGAGCCGGCGCCTTACGAGATGTTGCCGGAGCTGGAGCGCACGCTCGTCGCCCGCCAGACGCAGCGGCCTGCGGGCAGCTACACCGTCGAGCTGCTCGACAACCCGGCGCACATCGGCGAGAAGGTCGAGGAGGAGGCCGAGGAGGTCGCCCGCGCCGCACGCGAGGAGACCGACGACCGCGTCGACAACGAGGCGGCCGACGTCCTCTACCATCTGCTCGTCCTGCTGCGCTCCCGCGGCCGCTCGCTGGCCGATGTCACGGAGGTGCTGCGTGAGCGCCATCGCTGAGAGCAGCCTGAGCCTGGAGCCCTCGCTGGACGAGATCCGCGAGCTCGCGCGCGACCACGATCTCGTCCCGCTGCGTCACACCTTCATCGACGACTGCGAGACGCCCGTCGCCGCGTTCCTGAAGCTGCGTGGGACCGATCCGGAGCATCCCGCCTTCCTGCTGGAGTCCGCCGAGCAGGGCCAGCGCATGGGGCGCTACTCGTTCATCGGCGTCCGCCCGCGCGGCCTCGTGCGCTGGTCGCTGGGCGACGACGGCGACCCCTACGCCTTGGCCGAGCAGGCCGCGGCGCTACGCCAGGCGACCTTCGAGGATGCCCCGCCGTTCACCGGCGGCGCGGTCGGCTTCTTCGGCTACGACCTCGTGCGCACCGTCGAGACCACGCTCGGCGAGCCCAACCCGGACGTGCTCGGCCTGCCCGACATGGCGCTGATGCTCTCCGACGTGCTCGTCGTCTTCGATCACCTCAAGCACACGGTCACGATCCTGGTCAACGTCGCCGCCGACGACCTCGAGGAGTCCTACGCCGACGCGGTCGCCACGATCGCCGACACGCGCCGCCTGCTCGACGGCCCGGTGCCCAAGCCCGAGGCCGGCCGTCCCGAGCGACCGGTGCCGGAGTTCCACTCCAACATGCCACGCGAGCAGTTCGAGGGCATGGTGGAGCGGATCGTCGAGTACGTCTACGCCGGCGACGCGTTCCAGGTCGTGCCGTCCCAGCGCTGGAGTGCGCCGCTGGAGGGCATCGACCCGTTCTCGGTCTACCGCGGGCTGCGGGTGGTCAACCCGTCGCCCTACATGTACTTCCTGGACTTCCTCGACTTCCAGGTCGCGGGGGCCTCGCCGGAGCCCCTGTTGACGGTCACCGGCCGCCTGGCGTCCACTCGCCCGATCGCCGGGACCCGGCCGCACGACGCCGACCCCGACGAGCTGCTGGCCGACGAGAAGGAGCGCGCCGAGCACGTGATGCTCGTCGACCTCGGGCGCAACGACCTCGGCCGCGTCTGCGAGTACGGCAGCGTGAACGTCGACAAGTACATGCAGATCGAGCGCTACTCGCACGTCATGCACATCGTGTCGTCGGTGAGCGGCACGCTGCGCGAGGACGTCGGCCCGATGGCCGCGCTGCGCGCGATCCTGCCGGCCGGCACCCTGAGCGGAGCGCCCAAGGTGCGGGCGATGGAGATCATCGACGAGCTCGAGCCGGTCAAGCGCGGCGGCTACGGCGGGGCGATCGGCTACCTCAGCTACTCCGGCGACCTCGACACGTGCATCCACATCCGCACGGTCGTGATCAAGGACGGCAGCGCGCACATCCAGGCCGGCGGTGGCACGGTCGCCGACGCCAAGCCCGCCTATGAGTTCGAGGAGTCGGTCAACAAGGCCAAGGCCGTCAAGGGCGCGATCGCCCTGGCCGCGCAGCAGAGGGACTGGGCATGAACGTCTTGGTGGTGGACAACTACGACTCGTTCACCTACAACCTGGTCCAGTACCTGGGTGAGCTGGGCGCGACGATCGACGTCGTGCGCAACGACGTGGCCTCGATCGACGAGCTGCTGGAGCGCTCACCCGATCGCGTCGTCGTCTCGCCGGGCCCGTGCACGCCCGACGACGCGGGCGTCTCGATCGCCGCGATGCGGCGCTTCCCGGAGGCCGGGGTCCCGACGCTCGGCGTCTGCCTCGGACACCAGTCGCTGGCCCAGGCGTTCGGCGGCACGGTCATCCGGCACGAGCCGATCCACGGCAAGACGACGGTCATCGAGCACGACGGCCAGGGTGTCTATCGCGGGCTCAACGGAGCATTGACGGTTGGCAGGTACCACTCGCTGGTCGTCGCCGAGGAGGAGCTGCCCGACGCGTTCACGGTCACCTCCCGCGGGGGCGGCGTGCTGATGGGCATCCGCCACCGCGAGCTGCCCGTCGAAGGCGTCCAGTTCCACCCCGAGTCGGTCCTCACCGACCGGGGCAAGGACATGCTGGCCAACTTCCTCGCGGACGCCTGAGCGACGACCGCCCGCCAGGCGGTTAGTCTCTTGCGCTTTCCGATGCCCAACGACGTCCTCACGGCCGCCATCGACGCGCTCGCCACCCGTCGCGACCTCAGCCAAGAGCAGGCTGGCGCCGTGCTGGGCGAGATCATGGCCGGCAACGGCAGCGAGGGGCAGATCGCCGCCTTCCTGATCGCGCTGCGCACCAAGGGGGAGACCGTCGAGGAGATCGCCGGCCTCGCCGAGGCGATGCGCGGGCTCGCCACGCCGGTCGCCACGCAGCGGGCCGACCTGCTCGACACCGCCGGCACCGGCGGTGGGCGGCAGACGTTCAACGTGTCGACGACCGCGGCGCTGGTCGCCGCCGGCGCCGGCTGCGCGGTGGCCAAGCACGGCAACCGCTCCGCGACGGGTCTGAGTGGCTCGGCCGATGTGCTGGAGGCGCTGGGCGCCCGCATCGACCTCGGGCCGGCCGACGTCGGGCGCTGCATCGACGAGGTCGGCTTCGGGTTCATGTTCGCGCCCGCCCACCACGCCGCCACGCGCTGGGTCATCCCGGTGCGCAAGGAGCTCGCGGTGCGCACGATCTTCAACTTCCTCGGGCCGCTGACCAACCCGGCCGGCGCTCGCCGCCAGGTCGTCGGCGTCTCCGATCCGGCCTACATCGAGGTGCTGGCAGGCGCGCTGGCTCGCCTGGGCTGCGATCGCGCGTTGGTAGTCTCCTCCGCGGATGGCCTGGACGAGATGAGCACGTCCGCCCCCACGCACGTCGTGGAGGTCAACGGCGACGATGTGCGCCGGTATGACGTTGCCCCCGCCGATGTGGGTCTGCCGCTCGCGCCGCAGAGCGCGATCTCGGGCGGCGACCCGCAGGCCAACGCCGCGACCACGCGCGCCGTGTTCGAGGGGGCGCAAGGGCCTGACACGGACCTCGTCCTGCTCAACTCGGGTGCGGCGATCTACGCTGCGGGACGCACCGACGACCTGCGCTCGGGCGTCGAGCTCGCGCGCGAGACGATCGCGTCCGGCGCGGCTGCGACGGCGCTGCAGGAGTACGTCCGCATCAGCACAGAACTGGCACCGGTCTCATCATGAGCAACGTCCTTGAGCGCATCGTCGACGTCACGCGCGACGAAGTCCGCCGCCGCCGCAAGGAGGTGCCGCTCGCGTTGTTGGAGTCCCGTCTGGCGCCGCATCGCGACGGCCGCCCGTTCTCCGAGGCGCTCGTGCGTCCCGGCGTGTCGATCATCGCCGAGCACAAGCGGCGCTCGCCGTCGGCGGGGGAGATCCGCGCCGGCGCCACCGTCACCGAGATCGCGCAGGCCTACGAGCGCGGCGGCGCCGCGGCCGTCTCGATCCTGACCGAGGGCCCGCACTTCGGCGGCACGCTCGCCGACCTGGAGGAGGCACGCGCCGCGACGGG
This sequence comes from Baekduia sp., assembly GCA_040509415.1. Taxonomy (GTDB): domain Bacteria; phylum Actinomycetota; class Thermoleophilia; order Solirubrobacterales; family Solirubrobacteraceae; genus Baekduia. The sequence continues at coordinate 8,346 of JBEVLC010000416.1, forward strand.
CCTGCCGATCCTGCGCAAGGACTTCATGGTCGACGCCTACCAGGTCTACGAGGCCGCGGTGGCGGGCGCCGACGCGATCCTGCTGATCGTCGCGGCGCTGGAGCCCGAGGAGCTCGCGGCGCTCCACCACGAGGCACTGGCGCTCGACCTCGACGTGCTCGTCGAAGTTCACGACGAGCCCGAGCTCAACGTCGCGCTGGAGGTCGTCGACGCCGACGTCATCGGCATCAACAACCGCAACCTGACGGACTTCACCGTCGACGTCGAACGCACCTACGAGCTGCTCAGCGACGTGCCAGCAGGCAAGACCGTGGTCTCGGAATCCGGATTTCACACCCGCGCGCAGATCGAGGAGCTCGAACGTGTCGGCATCGACGCCGTGCTGATCGGCGAGACGCTGATGCGCGCGCCGGAGCCCGAGATTGCGCTGCGCGATCTCGCCGGCCACGGCGCCAGCGCCGAGGACGCGCTGTAGCGAGCCGCCGTCCGTCCACCACCGCGCGCACCTTTAGCAACATTTAGATCGACTTCAGGGTCGCTTCAGCGATCCCCAGGAACATCAGCCCCAACTCATGAGCCAGCCCCCCTCCCCGAACTCGAAGACCATCGTCCTGCCCTTGCTCGTTGCCGCGCTGCTCGGCGGCGGGGTCGCCGCGGGGGTGACCGCGTTCGTGATCGACGACGGCGGTGGCGACACGCACACCACGACGGTCATCCGGCAGCCGGCTGTCGCCTCCCAAGGCGCCAACGACAAGCGCTCCAGCGCCGCCGAGGGGTTGACCGCGGCCGATATCTACGAGCGCTACGCGCCCGGCGTGGTCTTCGTCCGTTCCGAGATCACCCAGCAGACCCAGAACCCGTTCGATCCGTTCGGCGGCACGCAGCGCAGCGAGGCCACCGGCTCGGGCTTCGTCATCGACGCCAGCGGCGACATCCTCACCAACAACCACGTGATCGACGGCGCCACGCCCGACTCGGTCACTGTGCAGTTCGCCGACAAGAAGACGCTCAAGGCGGCGATCGTCGGCAAGGACCCATCGACCGACCTCGCGCTGCTGAAGGTCGACCCCGAGGGGCTGGACCTCAAGGCGCTGCCGCTCGGCTCCTCCAAGGACGTCCACGTCGGCGACCCGACGATCGCGATCGGCAACCCCTTCGGCCTCGACCGCACGCTGACGACCGGCGTGGTCTCGGCGCTGCAGCGCCAGATCCAGGCGCCCAACGGCTTCGCGATCAAGGACGTCATCCAGACCGACGCGGCGATCAACCCCGGCAACTCGGGCGGCCCGCTGATCGACTCCGCCGGTCGCGTCATCGGCATCAACTCGCAGATCGAGACCGGTGGCGGCGGCAGCGGCGGCAACGTCGGCATCGGCTTCGCGGTCCCGATCGACACGGCCAAGTCGATCCTCGAGAACCTCAAGAAGGGCGAGACGATCCAGCGTGCCTACCTCGGCATCACCTCGCTGACCGTCGATGGCCAGCTCGACGCCCTCAACCTGCCCGTCGACCACGGCGCGCTCGTGCAGCGCGTCGAGGCCAACAGCCCGGCCGATCAGGCGGGCCTGAAGGCTGGCGACTTGCAGGCCACGTTGCAGGGCAGCACGAGCAACGACTCCGTCGTGCTGGGCGGCGACATCATCACCAAGATCGATGGCAAGGCGATCTCGAGCTCCGACCAGCTCTCGCAGCTCGTCTCCAGCCACAAGCCCGGCGATAAGGTCAAGGTCGAGATCGTCCGCAAGAAGGACACCAAGACGCTGATCGTCACGCTCGGCAAGCGTCCGGCGGTGTTGCAGGCGCCCTAGCGGCGGGAGCGGGCGAGGTCCCGTCCTCGCCCTAAGATGCAGGGCGTGGCCAACCGCGCACCTCGCATCAAGTTCTGCGGCATCACCAGCGTCGCTGACGCCGAGCTAGCGGTGGCCAACGGCGCCTGGGCGGTCGGCCTGATCCTGTGGCCGGAGTCCAAGCGCGCCTGCGATCCCGGCGAGGGGATCCGCATCGGCAATGCGGTGCGGCGCAAGGTCGAGGTCGCCGGGGTCTTCGTCAACCAGTCGCTGGATGAGATCGCGGCGCTGGTCGACATGCTGCAGCTCTCGATGGTGCAGCTGCACGGAGACGAGGGTCCGGCCTTCGCAACCGAGGTGCGGCGCCGCACCGGCGCCAAGGTCATCAAGGCGCAGTCGATCCGGCTGGCCTCCGATGTGCTGAAGGTCCAGGCCTTCCACGCCATTGACTACCACTTGCTCGACACCTACCGCGAGGGCCAGCGCGGCGGGACGGGGGAGACGTTCGACTGGCGGATGCTCGAGCGCCGTAGCACCGACGTGCCGCTGATCCTGTCGGGTGGGCTGAATCCCGACAACGTCGCCGCGGCGATCGCCGCCGCCGATCCGTTCGCGGTCGATGTCGCCAGCGGCGTCGAGCTGTCGCCGGGCGTCAAGGATCCGGCCAAGCTGCAGGCCTTCGCCGCCGCCGTGCGCGCAACGACCGGCGAGCCGGAGCCGGTGCCCAAGGCGCTGGCCTCCGAGGCGCCGAAGCCGACGGCGACCCCGGCGGGCCGCCGCAGCCCCGTCCGGCCCGCGGGCGCATGACCAGCGGCTTGGAGATCCGCTTCGGTCCCTACGGCGGGCAGTACGTCCCCGAGACGCTGATGCCCGCGCTCGGCGATCTGCAGAAGGTCTGGCTCGACGCCTGGGCCGATCCCGCGTTTCGCGCCGAGCTCGAGCATCTGCAGCGCGACTACGTCGGCCGCCCGTCGCCGCTGTACCTCGCCCCGCGCCTGTCGGAGTTCGCGGGCCGTGCGATCTACCTCAAGCGCGAGGACCTCAACCACACCGGCGCGCACAAGATCAACAACGCGCTGGGCCAGGCGCTGCTGGCCAAGCGCATGGGCAAGCCGCGCGTGGTCGCCGAGACCGGCGCGGGCTCGCACGGGACCGCGACGGCCACGGCCTGCGCGCTGCTCGATCTCGAGTGCGTGGTCTACATGGGCGAGGTCGACGTGGTGCGCCAGAAGCCCAACGTCGAGCGCATGCAGCTGCTCGGCGCGACCGTCGTCCCGGTCGCCGCGGGCTCGCGGACGCTGAAGGAGGCCACGAGCGAGGCGATCCGCGACTGGGTCGCCAACGTCGACACCACGCACTACGTGCTCGGCACCGTCGCGGGCCCGGCGCCCTACCCGGCGATCGTGCGCGAGTTGCAGCGGATCATCGGCGAGGAGGCGCGCGCCCAGCTGCTCGAACGCGAGGGCCGGCTGCCGGATCGTGTGCTCGCCTGCGTCGGCGGCGGCTCGAACGCGATGGGCGTGTTCGCGGCCTTCATCCCGGACGAGTCGGTTGCGCTGGTTGGCGTCGAGGCCGGTGGCGAGGGGTTGGACGGTCGCCATGGCGCGCCGTTGACCTCGGGTGCGCGTGCGGGTGTTTTGCACGGGTCGTTCAGCGCGATCATGCAGGACGACGAGGGGCAGATCTTGGAGGCCCACTCGATCTCGGCGGGGCTGGACTACCCGGGCGTCGGACCCGAGCACGCGTGGCTGCGGGACACGGGGCGGGCGACGTACGTCGCCGTGACCGATGACCAGGCGGTGCAGGCCTTCAAGGAGGTCACGCGGCTGGAGGGGATCATCCCGGCGCTGGAGACGTCGCATGCGCTGTGGTGGGCGCTGCACGCGGAGTCGGACTCAGAGCTTGATGTTTTGTGTCTCAGCGGTCGGGGCGATAAGGATCTGGCCCAGATCATCGAGGCGTACGGGGTCGACTGAGTCGGTCGTCCGCGGACGAGCCATTGCGTGCTGCTGACGATGGAGCTCAGCGCGCGTTGTGGTGGTGCTGCGCGGCGTGGTCTGTCGGCATCGAAGGAGTGAGCGGAGTCGGCGATGCGTGGCGCTCTGGGCCGTCCGCGGGCGCCCGGGCGGTCAGTTCGGTGCCAAATCGCCGGTCTCGAAGATGCGGGTCGCGCTGACCCGGATAGTTGGGGCACGATCGACACGGATCGACGATTCGGACCCGAACGCTCGGCTCGGGGGCGCCCGCGCGCTCGCGGGCGACCGACACATCAGGCCGCGTCGGACTCCACGTCCTCCACGACCTCAGCCCCATCCGCCGCACGCCGCAGCGTCGCCAGCGCGACCACGCCCGGCAGTGCCGGCAGCCACACCGAGATTGCCCGGTACGCCAGCACTGCCGCCAGCGCGATCCCGGCGTCCAGGCCAAACGCGGCGCAGGCGCCCACCATCCCGCCCTCGACGCCGCCAACCCCACCCGGCAGCGGCAGCAGGTTCCCCAGCATGCCCAGCAAGTAGGCCATCGTCAGCTCCGCGACGTTCGGGTGCCCGCCGAAGGCCCAGAAGCACGCCCACAGCGTCGCGACGTCGAACACCCACCACACGACCGTCCCGAGCAACCCAAGCTCACGGCGCCGGACCAACTCGATGGTGAAGTGCGTGCCATCGGCCAGCGCCTGGGGTGCGGCGAGCAGCGCTTGGCGCCAGCGGCCGCCGCCTTGGCCCAGCCGGTGCTGCAGGGCGTCTGGCGCCTGGATCGCGATGGCGTAGGCGGCGAGTACCAGCGCGCCCAAGACTGCGGGCACGGCGCTGAGCAGCGGCTCGGCGCCCGCGATCGCCAGCCCGGTGCCGAAGATCACGATCGCGCCGATGAACACGGCGTAGGTCGCGACCAGATGCGAGGACACCTGCTTGGCCGCGCCGCGGGGACCGTGGCCCGCGCGCGACAGCGCCCACGTCGTCACCGCGATCCCGCCCGCGCCGCCCGCGGCGACCAGGCGCGTCGCGGCGGTCGCCGCCAAGGTGATCAGCGCGGCGATCACCGCGGGGACGGCGGACAGCAGCGGGTCGGCGCCCGAGATCGCCAGCGCGGTTCCGACCAGGATCACCAAGGCCATGAAGACGCCGTAGGTGGCCACGAGGTGCTGGCTCACCTGCTTGGCCGCCTGCCGGTTGCCGTGCCCGGCGCGGGACAGCGCCCACGTCGTCACCGCGATCC
>JBEVLC010000417.1:0-4635 GCA_040509415.1 Baekduia sp.
GTCTCGTCGGGCCGCTGTCGGGCTCGTCGCCTTCGCGTGCACAGGTGCACGCGACCAAGGCCAAGCTGATCGCCGCGGCTTACGACGACACCGTCGGCGGCGTCTCGGCCGCACGCGTGATCAGCGGCCTCGACTGCATCTCGCTGAACGTCCAGAAGGCGCGCGGCACGTCCAAGCCCAGCGCCGTCCGCGCCCGGTTCGCCGATGCCGGCCGGTGCCGCGCCGCGCTGGCCAAGCTCGCGACCGCCGGCGGCGCCAAGGGCCTGACCGCGGATCTGGCAGGCGTGGGTGCCACCCTGCAGGCGATCGGCGCCAAGGCCGTCGCCGGTAAGGCGTTCGGCGCCAAGGCCACCGCGCTGCGCAAGACGCAATCGAGCATCGTCGCGCGGCGCTTCTCCGGCGAGACGCTGCACGGCGTGCCCTTCAGCCAGGTCTACGACGACATCGAGTGCATCGACGTGAAGATCGAGGCGGGCCGCGCCAGCGGCGCGGCCTCCTGCGCCAAGCGCCTGCTGCGCCGCTCCAAGAGCCTGGCGCCGGCCAAGGAGCCCGTGACCTTCGGCAGCGATCTGACCGGCACGGCCGTGACGCTGCCCGACCGCTTCGCGCCCGAGGACACGGAGTTCTGGACCAGCGCGCTCACCGTCCCTGTCGCGGGCACGGTCACCGAGTTCCGGCTGAAGACCGGCGACAGCCCGATCGACCTCCCGCTGCGCTTCTCGGTCGTCCGGCCGCGAGGCGACGGAACGGTCGTCGTCATCACGACCACCAACCCCGTCTACCCGCTCAAGGCCCACGACGCGGGCGTGCACGCCTACCCAACCAGCGGCCTCAGCTTCGTCTGCTGCAAGGTCAAGGCCGGCGACATCATCACGGTGGACAACTCTGGCACCACGACACCGAACGCCTACGTCTGGTTCGCCGCCCGGTCAGGCACGACCACCTTCTCGCACACCTCCAACGGCGACAGCCAGAACGCGGGCGCCGTCTGGTCGCCGCTCACGCATCCGGGCTACGAGGTCTTGCTGCAGGTGGTGCTGCAGCCGGAGTGAGCATCAGCGGCGTGCGCGCCGATGATGCCCGGCTCGGATACCAGCCGCGCAGGCCGTGCAGCACCCGGTGCTACACTTCCACTCGTCATGCCAACGAGTCGGAAGCGGCATTCGATCACGGAGACCGACGAGGTGGCCTCGGTCCTCGACCGCGTGCGAGCTGAGACCGGCGGGATCGTCGATCTCCCTGAGCTCGTCCGGCTTGGCGGCGAGGCCAAGCTGCGTGAGCTCAGCGCGGCGCGCGCTGCAGACCAGCGTCGGCTCGTGCTGCGCCAGCGGTTTGCTGAGCGAACGGCCACCGCCAAGGGCATCGATGTCGCGGCGCTCCGTGAGGTCCACGAGCAGGGCTGGACCGGTGGGTGATCCGGGCTTTGGCGGCCCGGTGATCCTCGACAACTCAGCGTGGGCGAGACTCCTGGGCGGTCGCGTTCCCACGGCGGTAGCGCATCGGTGGGAACAAGCGCTTGCTCACGACGAGGTGCTGGTCTGCGATCCATTTCGGATGGAAGCCTTGTATTCAGCGCGAGACGCCAAGGAGTACATGTCGCTAAGCGATGAGCTCGACGCGTTGGGTCAAGCGCCCTGCGATCGCGTTGTCTGGCAGATCGCGCAGAGCGCCCAACGTGCCTTGGCGTCCAACCGCCGGGTATCGCACCGCATCAAGCCAGTCGATCTCCTGCTCGCAGCGGCCGCGCACCACTACGGAGTCGGCGTCCTGCACTATGACCACGACTTCGACATCCTCGCTACGCACGCGGGACTGTCCTTCGACAGTCGCTGGCTTGCCAAGCGTGGGACGCTGAGCTGACAGCACATGAGCGGCGCTGAGCGACAGGGGAGGAGGGCCTGTTGCTGATCTCGGTGCTGTTGCCGGCCGCGATCGCAGTGATCATGTGCAGCCTTGGCCTGACGCTGGTCCCGGCCGACTTCGGGCGCGTGCTCAGCGCTCCGCGCGGTGTCGTGATCGGGATGCTCAACCTGGCGGTGATCTCGCCGCTGTTGGCGTTCGCCGTGGCCAGGTGGTTCGACTTGGCACCGGAGCTGGCGGTCGGCCTGGTCCTGCTCGGCGCGTCACCCGGCGGAATGATGGCCAACATGTTGACCCACCTGGCACGCGGCGACACAGCGCTCTCGGTGACGATGACGGCGGTCAGCAGCGTGTGCGCGGTCGTCACGGTGCCGCTGTTCCTCGACCTCTCCACCGATCACTTCGCCGCCACCAGCCTCGGCGACGTCAGCATGCCCGGGGTCGTGGTCCGCGTCTTGGCGATCACGATCGTCCCGGTCGCGATTGGCATGGGGCTGCGGCGGCGGTGGCCTGAGCAGGTCGCCAACGTCTATCCGCACGTGCGTCGCGTCTCGCTCGGCCTGTTCGCGATCGTCGTCGTCGGTGCGATCGCCAGCGAGCACGACAGGGTCGTCGAGAACCTCGCCGACGTCGCGGCCGCCGCGCTCACGCTGAACCTCGCGGCGATGTCGCTGAGCTTCGCGATCGCCAAGCTGTCGCGGCTCAGCGACAGCCAGTCGACCGCGATCGCGCTCGAGCTCGGGATTCACAACTCGGCGCTGGCTATCGCGATCGGTGCCTCGCTCGCCGCCGAAGTGACCATCTCGGCCGCCGTCTACAGCTCGTTCATGCTCTTCACCGGTGGCGCCTTCGCTTGGATGATGAGCCGCCGCAACGGTCCTCGAGAGCTCTCATCCGGCTGAGATCCGGCCGGCTCAGGCGTCCCCAGGATCGAGATCGACGGACGCGGCGACCTGGCGCCAGAGCAACTCCACCAGCGCCGCGGGGTCCGGGCGGGGCGTGCGGCGCAGGGCGGCGGCGACGACCTGGCGCATGGCGCCGAACATCGCGGCGCCCGCGAGCTCCGGGTCGACCGTTGCCGGCAGCTCGCCGGCGCGCTGGTGGCGGCGGACGGTGACCGCGCTGTGGTGGATGATGCGCTCGATCCGCTCGGTCTCGCGGCGTGCGACGGCCGGGTCGCGGGTGAGCTGACCGTAGAGGACGACCGCGAACGGGTCGGCGTAGTGGAAGGCGACGCCTTTGCGCAGTCGCAGGCGCTCATGCTCGGCCCACGTCCCGTGATCGTCGAGGTCGAGATCTAGGACCTCAGCCTCGAGACGGTCGAAGAACGCGTCGACGACCGCGCAGACGAGACCCGCCTTGGTACCGAAGTAGCGGTTGATCAGGCTCGGGACGACACCAGCGGCGCGGGCGACCGCGACGACCTCGACGTGCCCGCCGGTCCGAATGGCCTCCGCCCGTGCCGCGGTGACGAGACGGTCACGGGTGGCCTGGCCCTTGGCGGTCGACGGCGCTGCGATCACGTCCATGGGGCTCGATCCTACCCGTCCAAAGAGATTTGACGTCACGTCACTTTTGTGGTGGGATCGCCGCGTTCGATCTACGAGGGAAGGGACCGCAGGATGGCCATTCACTACGAACCCGACGGCGCGGTCGTCGCGATCACGATCAACCGCCCCGAGGTCGCAAATGCGATCGACCGGCCGACCGCCGAGGCGCTCGCTGAGGCGTTCCGGCGCTTCGACGCCGACCCAGAGCTCTCGGTTGCCGTGCTCAGCGGCGCCGGTGGGAGGTTCTGCGCGGGCGCCGACCTGCAGGCGATGCGCGACCCCGACCGCGTCAGCCGCATCGCGCCGCACGGCGACGGGCCGGTCGGCCCGACCCGCATGCTGCTCGGCAAGCCGGTCATCGCCGCGATCGAAGGTCACGCGGTGGCCGGCGGTCTGGAGCTGGCGGCCTGGTGCGATCTGCGCGTCGCCGCCGACGACGCCGTGTTCGGGGTCTACTGCCGGCGCTGGGGCATCCCGCTGATGGACGGCGGAACGATTCGACTGACCCGTCTCCTCGGCCACTCGCACGCGCTGGACCTGATCCTCACCGGCCGCGGCGTCAGCGGCGAGGAGGCGCTACGGATGGGCATCGCCAACCGCCTCGTACCGCCAGGCCAGGCGCTGGAAGCGGCGATCGCGTTGGCCAAGGAGATCGCCGAGCGGCCACAGGCGGCGCTGCGCAGCGACCGGCTCGCGTCCTATGAGCAATGGTCGATGGACCTCGACCACGCGCTGCTGCACGAGTTCCGCCACGGCATGGCGACAGTCGAGACCGGCGAGCTGCTCGGCGGACTCGACCACTACGAGGCCGGACGCGAGACCGGCGCCTGGAAGATCTGACCTCTCCTCGTTTCCAAGTTGTCATAACGCTGATTAGCGGGCATTGATGTGGTGTTTTCCGAGGACCTGGGCTCATGCTCGCCAAACGGTAATTTCTGCCTATGGCGATTGAGGAGGAACGCGCCGCGGCGCTGGAACGTCAGCTGCGCGACGCGATCGTGGAGGCCGGCTGGGGTCAGCTGCTGGTCGAGGTCGACGCTGCAGCAACCGCCGCCCGTGACGCTGACGTCGACCTGGCACGTCCGGCGCCGGCGCTGGCCCGCCTGGAGCGACTTGTGGACCGGCTGTTGTTCGTCGTCACCGAAGGCCCCGCGCTGGAGCGCCGGGTCCGCGAGCAACTCGATGCCCTGCGCGAGCCGGCAGGGCTGATCGAGGACGTCCGCAT
>JBEVLC010000418.1:0-10279 GCA_040509415.1 Baekduia sp.
TGGGGCTGAATACCCATGTCATTTGCCGGTATCGGTTTTATTTCCGGGGGTTGCTGGCGTTTTTGGATGTTGCCCAAACACTCAATCGCGAGGAGGGGCGCGCGGCGGGCGCCCACCTCCTGCACGTTGGAGACGACCTTGTCGAGGATCGGCGAGTCGGTCGCGACGCAGACGACCGGCGTCTTCTCGTCCAGCAGCGCGATCGGCCCGTGCTTCATCTCACCGGCCGCGTAGGCGTCGGTCGGGATGTAGGAGATCTCCTTGAGCTTCAGCGCGCCCTCCAGCGCGACCGGTAGCCCGACGTGGCGGCCCAAGTACAGGAAGAACTCGCGCGAGAAGTGGTTGTGGGCGACCGCGTCGAGGTCCAGGTCGGACAGCAGCGCGTCGATCTCGTGCGGGACGCGCTTGAGCTCGGACACCAACCGCGTGCGGTCCTCGACGTCCAGGGTCCCGCGCAACTCGGCGAGCCGCAGCGCCAGCAGGTACATCACGGCGACCTGGCAGACGAAGGTCTTGGTCGCCGCGACGCCGATCTCCAGGCCCGCGCGGGTGTACAGGACGCCATCGGCGTCCCGCGTGGCCTGCGACCCCATCACGTTGGTCACGGCGATCACCGACGCACCACGCTCGCGCGCCAACCGCATGGCGGCCAGCGTGTCGGCCGTCTCGCCCGACTGCGTGATGCCGATGACCAGGTCGCCGGGCCCGACGACCGGGTTGCGGTAGCGGTACTCGCTCGCCACATCCATCTCGACCGGGATCCGCGCCCACTCCTCGATCGCGTAGCGACCGATCAGCCCCGCGTGGTAGGAGGTGCCGCAGGCGACGACGATGATGCGCTTGACGTCGCGCAGCAGCTCCTCGTCGAAGCTCGCCTCCTCGGCAAGATCCACGCCGTCGGCGCGCACGGTGCGGTCGGCGATCGTCTCGGCGACGGCGTCGGCCTGCTCGTGGATCTCCTTGAGCATGAAGGTCTCGTAGCCGCCCTTCTCGGCGGTCTCCTCGTCCCAGTCGATCTCGACGACGTCGCGGTCCAGGACGTCGCCTTCCGGCGTCAGGAACGTCGTGCCCTCGGGCGTGACGACGACCAGCTCGCCGTTCTCGATGTACTGGACCTTGCGCGTGTGCAGCAGGAACGCCGGGATCGCCGAGGCCAGGAACGTCTCGCCCTCGCCGCGGCCGATGATCAGCGGGCACTCCTTGCGGGCGCCGACGAGCGTGTCGGGCTCGTCCAGCGCCATCGCGACGAACGCGAAATGGCCCTGCAGTTCGGCGTAGGCGGCGCGCACGGCGTCCGCAAGCGAACCGGTGGCCAGGTGGTGGGAGACCAGGTGGGCGATGACCTCGGCGTCGGTCTCACTCGTGAACTCCGCGCCCATGTCGGCCAGGCGGACCTTCAGCGCGAGGTAGTTCTCGACGATGCCGTTGACCACGACATGGACACGGTTCTCGGTGTCGAAGTGCGGGTGTGCGTTGGACTCGTTGACGCGCCCGTGGGTGGCCCAGCGCGTATGGCCGATGCCAGTCGTACCGACGCGCGTGGCGACGGCGACGCCGCCCTCGTGCTCGAGCGCGTCCTGCGCGTCAATCGCGGCCTTGAGGTTGGCGAGGTTGCCGACCGCGCGGACCGACTCGATCTCGCCATCGGGGGCGATCACCGAGATCCCGGCGGAGTCATAGCCGCGGTACTCGAGCTTCTGCAGCCCTGCAAGCAGGATCTCCTGCGCTGGGCGCTGGCCGACGTAGCCGACGATGCCGCACATTGGCGGGGCCTCCTGGCTGGTGGGGGTCCGGGAAAAGCTGGTGACGAGCGGGCCTTGGCACCCGTTCAACGTGCTTCGAGAGTACCAACCGCCTTTCCTGCCGCCCTGACCTTCAGGGGAGGAAGGACGCCAATTAGGCAGATGGACGCATGATCGTCACAAGGCGGTCACAGATGGCGTCACGCAGTCGCCGACATGGCCTCAACGATGGCCACCAGGCGCGTGGCGACCGCGTCGGTTTCGGCTTGGGACGGCGCCTCGACCATCACGCGCACGAGCTGCTCGGTGCCCGACGGCCGCACGAGCACGCGCCCGCGACCCTCCAGCCCTTCGCTCTCACGCGCGATCGCCGCGGCCAGCTCTTGGCTTTCCATGGCGGCGTCGCGATCCGCAACCGGGACGTTGACCAGCCGCTGCGGGATCTTCTCCATCGCCGCGCGGTCGGCCAAGTCGCCCCCGCTGAGCGCCTCCAGGGTCAGCAGCGCGCTGGCGATGCCGTCGCCCGACGGGACGAAGCCCATGTCGATGATGTGGCCCGACTGCTCGCCGCCCAGCGACCAGCCGCGGTTGCGCAGCTCCTCGAGGACGTAGCGGTCGCCGACCGAGGTGACCGCGACCTCGACGCCCGCCTCGCGCATGCCCGCGTGGAAGCCGTAGTTGGTCATCACGGTCACCGCGACGCCGCCGGTGAGCCGGCCGCGCTCGCGCAGGCTGAGCGCCGCGAGGGCGATCAGCTCGTCGCCGTCGACGATCACGCCGTGGCGGTCGACGGCCAGCACGCGGTCGCCGTCGCCGTCGAAGCCGAAGCCGAGGTCGTGGCCGCCCTCGCGGACCGTCTCGATCAGCAGGTCGAGGTGCGTCGAGCCGCAGCCGGCGTTGATGTTGCGCCCATCGGGCGCGTCGGCCAGGACGGTCACGGTCGCCCCAAGGCGGCGGAAGATCTCGGGCGCAGCCTGGTAGGTCGCGCCATGGGCGCAGTCCAGGACGACGTCGACGCCGGTGAGGTCCAGGTCGCCGAAGCGCGTCTGCAACTCGCGCAGGTAGTCCTCCAGCGTGCCGTGCAGTTGGCGGACGCGGCCGATGGCCGGCGGCGCGGTGCGAGCGTCCGCGGTGTCGGCCTGCTCGGCCAGCAGCGTCTCGATCGCCGCCTCATCGGCGTCAGAGAGCTTGAAGCCATCCGGCCCGAAGAACTTGATGCCGTTGTCGGCGAACGGGTTGTGCGAGGCCGAGATGACGGCCGCGAGATCGAACTTGTAGCGGCCGAGCAGCAGCGGGGCCGCCGGGGTAGGCAGCACGCCGCCCAGCAGGACGTCGCCGCCCGCCGAGGTGATGCCCGCGGCCAGGGCGGCCTCAAGCATCTCGCCCGACTCGCGCGTGTCGCGGATGACCAGGACCTGCGGACGCGGCGCCGGCGACTGGACCGTGACCGCACGGCCCAGCGCGAGGGCGAGCTCCGCGGTGAGGACCTCGCCCGCGACGCCGCGCACGCCGTCGGTTCCGAAGAGCCGGCGGCTCAAAGATCTACCGCTTGCTGAACTGCGGCTTCTTACGGGCCTTCTTGAGGCCGGCCTTCTTGCGCTCCTTGGCGCGCGCGTCGCGCGTCAGGAAGCCGCGGCGCTTGAGCTCGGTGCGCAGGTTCGGGTCGGCCTCCAGCAGCGCGCGGGAGATGCCGTGGCGCAGCGCGCCCGCCTGGGCCGAGACGCCGCCGCCGTGCATGCGGGCGATGACGTCCATGCGGTCCTCGTAGCCCACCGTCTCCAGGGGCTGGCGGATCGTCTTCTGCAGCGTGGCGCGCGGGAAGAAGTCGTCCAGCGTGCGGCCGTTGATCGTGTAAGCGCCGGTGCCGGGCTTCAGGATCACGCGGGCGATCGCCGTCTTGCGCTTGCCGGTCGCGCGGTAGCGCGCGTCGTCGGCCAGCTGGATCTGCGCCGTGATCGGCTGCTCGTCGACGATGTCCTCTTCGTCGCCGGCGGCCTCGGGCTCCTCGCCGTCGGGATCCTCGTCCTCAGACCAGACGCGGCCGCCGCGATCGTCGCCGTCGACGACGATGTCGACCTCGAGGTCGGCGCCCGGGATGGCGGGCTTGACGCGCGGAGCGGCAGGCTCGTCGTCTTCGAGCTCCTCGTCGACCTCCTCGGCGGCTTCCGCCACCGGAGCGGCCTCGGCGGGCGTCTCCTCAGCCGGGGCCTCGTCGGCCTCGGCGACGGGCGCCGGAGCCTCCTCGGCCGGAGCGGTCTCCTCAGCGGCGACTTCGGGCTCAGGAGCCTGAGCCTCGGCGCCGGCTTCCGGCGTCGTGGTCTCCTGCTCGTCCTGCGGATCCTGCGGCGTCTGGTCGGACATGCCTAAGACTTGATCTCCAAGGGCTGAGGCTGCTGCGCGGCATGCGGATGCTCCGCGCCGGCGTAGACCTTCAGCTTCGTCAGCTGCTTGCGGGCGAGGCGGTTGCGGGGCAGCATGCCCTTGACCGCGAGCCGGATGACCTCTTCAGGGCGCCGCTCCAACATCTCCTCCAGCGTGCGGGACTTGATCCCGCCGGGGTAGCCGGAGTGGCGGTAGTAGCGCTTCTCGGCGCGCTTGTTGCCGGTGACCGAGATCTTCTCCGCGTTGATGACGATGACGAAGTCACCGGTATCGACGTGGGGGGTGTACTCGGGCTTGCGCTTGCCGCGCAGGGCATCGGCGAGCTGCGTGGCGAGCCGACCAAGGGTCTGCCCGTTGGCATCGACGACGAGCCAGTTGCGCTCAGCGGTGGTGGAGTTGGCGACGTAGGTCTTCACGGCGTAAGGAAGCCGCGCGTCAGGGCGCGCGGCGACGGACGATGATAGGGCTTCGGGCCCGGACGCGGATCTCGGGGAGATGGTCCGAACCTCAGCGGGCCGCGTGACGACCCGATCCAGCCGGAGGAGTCTAGCGCCTGCGGTGGGTACGCCGCGTTTCGGCCGATCGCGGCGCACGAGGCCGTTCGTGCGGTCCGCGCACCGACGCTGCGGACTCGAACGTCCGTCCAGGCGCTGGACTCGCGTAGGAAACCAGCCGACGTACGGGGTGTGTCGGTCCCTCCCCCCAACACCTCTTCCCCTGCGATCTCGCACCTGCACGCCGACGTGGCGCCGATCTCCGACGTCCCGGGCATCCTGCCGCCGCTGTCGCGCGGCCGCTCGACGCGCCTGATCGGCCAGGTCGTCGTCGAGCTCGGCTTCGCCAAGGAAGAGGACGTTGAGCGCGCCGTCCAGCACGCGCGCGAGTCGGGCCGCCTGACCGGCCGCATGCTGATCGAGGACGGCGTCCTCACGCCCCAGCAGCTGGCGCGCGTGCTCGCCGAGCGCTTCGGCATCGAGCGTGTCGACCTCGCCATCTTCAAGATCGACACCGATCTCGCCCGCCTCGTCGACCCCGGCTTCGTGCGCCGCTACGACGCGATCCCGGTCGGCCAGGACGACGAGGGCCAGCTCCTGCTCGCCATGGCCGACCCGGCCAACATGCTGGCGATCGACGACGTCACGATGATCACGGGCATGGCGGTGCGCCCGGTCGTCGCCGCCTACGACGACATCCACCGCCTCAGCGTCAAGCTCGGCAACGACCTCCCGGACCTGTCGGACGACGGCACCGAGGAGTCGAGCGAAGTCGACTTCTCGGCCCCGACCAACGACGTCACCGATCTGGGCTCCAACGACCAGGCGCCGATCATCAAGCTGGTCAACTCGGTGCTCAAGCGCGCGATCCGCCGCGGCGCCTCCGACATCCACTTCGATCCCGGCTCGGAGGACATGCACGTCATCTTCCGCGTCGACGGCATGCTCGACCAGGCCGTCACGATCCCGCGCCGCATGTCGGTCGGCGTCGTGTCGCGCATGAAGGTGATGGCCAACCTCGACATCGCCGAGCGCCGCACGCCGCAGGACGGCCGCGTGTCGCTGCTGATCGACGGCCACGAGATCGACCTGCGCGTCGTGACGCTGCCGACGGTCTACGGCGAGGCGATCGTCGCCCGCATCCTGGACTCCTCCTCGGCCCCGGTGGGCCTCGAGCAGATCGGCATGTTGGAGGCCGACCGCCTCAACGTCGAGGCCGCGATGGCGCGCCCCTACGGCGGCGTCCTGGTCACCGGCCCGACCGGCTCGGGCAAGTCCACCACCTTGTACTCGTGCCTGGCGCACGTCAATAACGGCAACCGCACGATCGTCACCGTCGAGGACCCGGTCGAGTACCGGATGGACGGCGTCAAGCAGATGGCCATCAACGCCAAGGCGAAGATGACGTTCGCCGGCGGTCTGAAGGCGATCATGCGTGCCGACCCGGACATCATCATGGTCGGCGAGATCCGCGACGGCGAGACGGCGCACATCGCCGTCGAGGCCGCGCTGACCGGCCACTTGGTCTTGTCGACGCTGCACACCCGTGACGCGCCGAACGCCGTCTCGCGCCTCCTGGACATGGGCGTCGAGCCGTTCCTGCTCTCCAGCGCGATCGACTGCGTCGTCGCCCAGCGCCTCGCGCGCAAGCTCTGCGACTCCTGCAAGAAGTCGATCGTCGTCGAGGCCGAGGTCATGCGCACCAACGGCTTCGAGGTCGACGGCGACGTCGAGACCTGCCAGCCCGGCGGCTGCGACCGCTGCAACGGCACCGGCTACCGCGGGCGCCTCGGCATCTTCGAGATCCTCAGGATGGATGAGGACATCCGCGCGCTCGTGTTGCGTCGCGCCTCGGCCGACGAGATCGCCGCCGTCGCCGTGGGCAAGGGCATGAAGCGCCTGCGCGAGGATGGCCTGGACAAGATCCGCCTCGGGCAGACATCACCGGAGGAAGTCCTCCGCGTGACCGCTTCGGGGTAGTTCGCCGGGGCTACTTCAGCCGCTTGGCGATCCAGGCGGTCGCGTCCTTGGCCGCCGCGGTCACGATCCCTGCGTGGTCGACGCCGGTGTACTTGGCGTAGGTCAAGGCCTTGTTGCCGTTCTTGGTCATCTCGCCGGCGAGCTGATCGGTGAAGACCGGGAGGACGGTGCTGTCGGCGGTGCCCTGGTCGATCAACAGTGGCGTCTTGATCTTCAGGTGCGACGGGTCCTGGACGTCGAGCAGCTTGGCCAGCGGGGCGAAGTCGGTGCCGTCCTTGAAGATGGCCTTGGGCGAGAGACCGCCGAAGGAGGTCGGCGCCGACAGCTCGGGCAGGCACTGCGTCTCGGTCTGGGGGTAGAGCGCGTTGGCCTGGTCGCTGAGCACCGCACCGAGGTCGAACGAGGGGTTGGCCGTCACGATGCCGCGCGCGATGTCGGCGATCAGGCCGCTGAGGCCGCCACCCGGCGTGGTCAGGATGCTGGTCAGCGGGATCTGGTCGTCGAGGTGCGACGCGGGCGCGAAGGCGACGGTGCCGCGGAGCTTGAGCTCCGGCGTCCACTTGGGCGCCAGCGCGGCGGCGAAGAGCGCGGCGTGACCGCCTTGGGAGTGACCAGAGATGATGGTGGTCTTGCTCAGACGCGGGTCGAGCTCGCGGGCGGCGCGGGCGATGTCCAGCGTGGCGCGGCCCTCCGAGCTGCCGATCAGGTACGGGTGGGTGCCGGGGGTGCCGAGCCCCTCGTAGTCGGTGCGCGCCACCGCGTAGCCGGCCTTCAGCCAGCGGGTGATCAGCGGCAAGATGTAGGCGTTGTATGGGTGCACCGGCGTGCCGGCGGCGTCGCGCGACGGCGCGCACTGGTCGGCGATGCCCGTCGTGCCGTGGGCGTAGGTGATGACCGGCCAGCCCTTCTTGGGGGCCTTGCCCTTCGGGATCGACACGATCCCCGAGACCGCATCGGCCTTGCCGTCGACGCCCTGGGAGCGGTAGAGCACCACCTTGGTCGACGAGGCGCCCGGCGCCACCGCCGGGCCCGTGAGCGTCCGCGCCCAGATCAGGTCGCCATGCTGCTTGCCCGGCAGCGGCGACGGCGGCGTGTAGAACGCCTCACCCGCCGGCCCGGTACGGACCTTGTTGACGGTCTTGGGAGCGGCGGAGGCGGAGGTGGCGAGCGCGAGGCTCAGCGCGACAACGGTGGGGACGATGAAGCGGGACATCGGGCGACAGTACCCACAACAGCGACATCGAGCGTCATTCCCACTCGATGGTTCCGGGAGGCTTGGACGTGATGTCCAAGACCACCCGGTTCACTTCGCGCAGCTCGTTGATCATCCGCGAGGCGATCTGCTCAAGGAGGTCGTAGGGCAGGCGGGCCCAGTCGGCGGTCATGGCGTCGTCGCTGGTCACCGCGCGGATGACGACGACGTAGCCGTAGGTGCGCTCGTCGCCCTGGACGCCGACGGTGCGGACGTCGGGCAGGACGCAGAAGGACTGCCACAGCTCGCGGTAGAGGCCCGCGTTGCGAATCTCGTCCTGGAGGATGGAGTCGGCGTCGCGCAGAACGTCCAACCGCTCCTTGGTCGCCTCGCCGCCGACGACGCGGATCGCCAGGCCGGGGCCCGGGAAGGGCTGGCGCCAGACGAGGCGCTCGGGCAGGCCGAGCTCAGCGCCGACGGCACGGACCTCGTCCTTGAAGAGCGCGCGCAGCGGCTCGACGAGCTCGAACTCCAGGTCCTCGGGCAGACCACCGACGTTGTGATGGGACTTGATCGTCGCCGCGCCCGTGCCGCCACCCGACTCGATGACGTCGGAGTAGAGCGTGCCCTGGACGAGGAACTTCGCGTCGCCGATCTTGGCGGCCTCTTCCTCGAAGACGCGGATGAACTCGGCGCCGATGATCTTGCGCTTGGCCTCCGGCTCGCTCACCCCGGCGAGCTTGTCGAGGAAGCGGTTCTCGGCATCGACGGCGACCAGCGGGATCTTGTACTGGTCGCGGAAGGCCTTGATGACCTGCTCGCCCTCGTTCTTTCGCATCAACCCGTGGTCGACGAAGATGCAGGTGAGCTGGTCGCCGATCGCCTGGTGCACGAGCACTGCGGCAACCGAGGAGTCCACCCCGCCGCTCAGCCCGCAGATGACCTTCGCGTCGCCGACCTGTGCGCGGATGCGCGCGAGCTGCTCCTCGACGATCGAGGCGGCCGACCAGTTGAGCTCGGCGCCGCAGACGTCGCCCAGGAACTTCTTCAGGACGTCGGTCCCATAGGGCGTGTGGACGACCTCGGGGTGGAACTGGATCCCGTAGATCCCCCGCTCGACGGACTCGAACGCCGCTACCGGTGACGCTGTCGACGACGCCAGCGCGGTGAACCCGGGCGGCGCCTCGAAGACCGTGTCGCGATGCGACATCCAGCAGGACTGCTCCAGCGGCAGGCCGGCCAGCAGCGTCCCGCTCTCGCGCACCGTCAGCTGGGAGCGGCCGAACTCGCCGACCTCCGCCCCCTCGACCTTG
The DNA here is from genome assembly GCA_040509415.1 of Baekduia sp. Lineage (GTDB taxonomy): Bacteria > Actinomycetota > Thermoleophilia > Solirubrobacterales > Solirubrobacteraceae > Baekduia. The sequence continues at coordinate 9,104 of JBEVLC010000418.1, forward strand.
CCGCCGAGCTTGAGCGCGAGCAGCTGCATGCCGTAGCAAATGCCCAGCACCGGGATGCCGAGTTCCAGCAACTCCGGGTCGAGCTTTGGCGCGCCGTCGGCGTAGACCGACGCGGGACCGCCACTGAGGATCAAGCCCTTGGGCGCCCGCTTGCGGACCTCCTCGGCACCCACGTGATGGGGCAGCAGCTCGCTGAAGACCCCGCACTCGCGGACGCGCCGCGCGATCAGCTGCGAGTACTGCCCGCCGTAGTCGAGGACGACGACCTCGTCAACCGCCGTCGGGCGGTCGACGGGCGCCGACTCGTCGGCAAGCTCCGTGGCCGCCGTGCTGGCGGTGACGAGGTGATCTGTCATCGACTACGCCTGCGCGAGCGCCGGCGTCTTCTCGCTGGCAGCGGCGTTGGGCTCCGCCGGCCCGTTGACCGCGGCCGCCGCGCCGCGCGAGCCCATGCCCACGCCCTGGGAGGACTGCAGCTGCTTGCCCTCGGTCTGCAGCGACGGGGCGATCATCAGCTCGGCCCGGTTGAACTCCGCGATGTCCTGATAGCCGGTCGTGGCCATCGAGGTGCGCAGGCCGCCCATGAGGTTGAACGTGCCGTCGTTCTCACGGGCGGGGCCGACGAGGATCTCCTCCAGCGTGCCGTTCTGCACCGTCGCGACGCGCGCGCCGCGCGGCAGCGTCGGGTGGAACGTCGCCATGCCCCAGTGAAAGCCGCGGCCCGGCGCCTCGTGGGCGCGGGCGAGCGGGGAGCCGACCATGACCGCGTCGGCGCCGCAGGCGATCGCCTTCGAGACGTCGCCGCCAGTTCGCATCCCGCCGTCGGCGATGACGCGGACGTACTCGCCGGTCTCCAGCATGTGCTGCGAGCGGGCGCCGGCGACGTCGGCGATCGCCGTCGCCTGCGGGACGCCGACGCCGAGCACGCCGCGCGTGGTGCACGCCGCGCCGGGGCCGACGCCGACGAGCACGCCGGCCGCGCCGGTGCGCATCAGGTGCAGGCCGGTCGAGTAGCTGGCGCAGCCACCGACGACGACCGGGATCGGGAGCTCGCGCACGAACTCCTTGAGGTTGAGCACGTGGCCCTGGCTCGAGACGTGCTCGGCCGAGATCACCGTGCCCTGCACGACCAGGATGTCCAGCCCCGCGTCCATCGCCAGCTCGTGCCAGCGCTCC
>JBEVLC010000419.1:0-5220 GCA_040509415.1 Baekduia sp.
CGTTGGCCCTTTGGGCCAACGAGGTTGCCCGGGAGCTGCAGCGCCGGTGCCGCCCGGCGCACGCCCGGCATCGCAACCACCCGGTCATACAGCTCATCCGGCAGCCCGGCTGAGGCCCGAGCCATGAGCTGCAGCTGACTTTGCCCGACAAGCCCAGCGTTGGTCGCACGCACCGGTCCCGACAACGACGTCGACGCGACCTGCGTGGCGTACAGCAGCGCCACCCCAGCCGCGATGCCGACGACTGCCAGCAGCTCCTGGATCCACCGCCGGCGCAGCCGGATCACGTACAACGCCACCAGGCTTGTCACCCGCAGCCGGCCACGTCTGACCGGCCCCAGACCCGCGCTGGTCAAGCCCACGGAGCTGCCACCGCATCGGGTCCCGCATCGGACAGCACACCATCTTGGAGCCTGCAGACCCGGTCGGCGAAGGCAACTGCATGCTCGTCATGGGTGACCAGCAAGGTGGCGATATCACGCGTGTGCGTCGCGTCTTGGAGCCGGGCGAGGACGTCGCGGCTGCGGCGACTATCCAGGCTGCCGGTCGGCTCATCGGCCAGCAGCACGCGCGGGTTCAGCGACAGGGCGCGGGCGATCATCACGCGCTGGCGCTCACCCATCGACAGCGTCTCCGCACGGTGGGTCAAGCGCGTTCCGAGGCCGAGCTCGTCCAGCAGCGGAGCAACAGCTCGGCGCGCCTTGCGCAGGCTGCCGGTTGCCAGCATCTGCTTGATGGCCGCGTTGTCGAGCGCGCTGGCCCCGTCGAGCAGATCGGACTCCTGGTTGATCCACCCCAACGTGTACATGCGGTAGTCCGCCGAGTCCCTGGCCGACAGCGCCGTGATGTCCTGACCGCCGACGAAGACCCGGCCCCCATCGGGCTTTTCGATGCCCGCGGCGATCCGCAGCAGCGTGCTCTTGCCCGAACCTGAAGGCCCATAGAGCGCCACAAGCTCACCGGCGCCCACGGTGAGCGACAGCTCATCGACAGCACGGACGACCTCGTCGCCGCTGCGGTAGTGCTTTCGCACCTCACGGAATTCGAGCACGGGGCCCAGGGTCCGGTCGGCTAGGTGCCGGCGCTTCGCAGCGGCACGACGATGCCGCCCGGCCGCTCCGGCGGCCCGTCCAGCCGTCCTCGATCAAGCGCCCAGATCTGATCGGCACCGTGCAGCTCGCTCAGCTCAGCGGCCATCATCAACACCGCCACGCCCTCAGCCGCCACGCCCCGCAACAGCTCCATGATCTCGGCGCGGTCCTTGCCGCCGAGCCCGGCGACCGGATCGTCGGCCACGATCAGCCGCGGGCCGCGCACGATCGCCTGGGCGATCGAGGCGAGCATCCGCTCACCATCGGAGAGGTGCTCCCACGGCTCCTCGGCAAGCTCTGCCGCGCCGACGCGATCGAGCGCGAGCCGCGCCCGCTTCAACGCGCCGGTCCACGAGCTGTGGTGCAACATCGTCGAAGCGATCCACGACACCACCGGCACATCCTCGAACTCCGGTCCGCGTCGGGTCGCGAAGCCGATCTGGGTGTGCAGCTCACCCCGGCGATCGGCGTCGAGATCGCGACCGTCGAACACGACGCGCCCGGCCCCCGGAGCCAGCAGCCCGGTGACGACTTTGGCGAGCGTCGTCTTGCCCGAGCTGCGACCACCCCAGACGCCGCCGAACTCGCCCGCGTCCAACGACAGCGACACGTCCCGCAACACGTGCGTTGCGCGCGCGCCGCGCCAGTAGGACGCGCTGATCGACTCCACGACCAGGAGCGAACTCACGACGGCGTGACCTCGTGCGGGCCGTGGTCGCGAACATCCTCGAGCGCCCGTCGCAGATCACGCAGCACCGCCGATCGCGCAGCGAGCTCGCTGTACTCGACCTTCGCCAGCAGCGCCGCCACGATCAGCTCCCATGAGGCGCCCTTCGCGATCAGGGTCTCGACCTCCGGCGTCCGCAGGTCACGGTGACGAGCCAACAGCTGACGCTCAGCCTGTTGCACGATGTCGATCAAGACCGGCAGGTCCGAGCGCCGAGCGGCGCCGATGCGCAAGCAGAGCTCAGGGAAGGTCTGTGACGGGCGGGCCAGCCACTCCTCGAAACGGCGCTCGCCCTCCGGCGTCGCGCCGTACCGCCGGCGGCTCGGCCCGTCCGGCTCGCGGTCGAGCGCCGAGTCCTGTGGCTCGATCAGGTGCTCGTCGCTCAGCGAGCGCAGCGCCTTGTAGATCGAGCGAGCGGGCGGAGCGTGCCCTTCCGGCAGCGGCCAGCGACGCAGCAGCTCGGCCAGCGCGTACCCGTATGTCGGTCGACGGACGACCAAGCCCAGCACGGTGTATCGCGTTGACTCAGACACAGCAGTTCCTACGGAGACATGACCATATCTGTTCCCACACCCAGTCGGGAAGTCTTGTGCGCACGACGGCCCCGGGGCACGACGCACCGGTTAGCGTCATGTCCCATGCGCCTCGTGACGTTCCGCGATCCCCACAGCTCGACCCGCGTCGGCCGCCTCGACGGCGATGGCGACGACGCGCGGGTGATCGAGCTCGCAGCGCCGTCGATGCGCGACTGGCTGGGCGGCGAGGGCCACGAGCCCGCAGGGCGCGACCACGCGCTCGCCGATGTCCGGCTGCTGGCGCCGATCCCCGAGCCGCCGAGCGTCCGCGACTTCTTCGCCTACGAGGGTCACGTCGCGACGGGCGCGCGACTGCGCGGCGCCAACGAGATCCCAGAGGCCTGGTACGAGGCGCCCGTCTTCTACTTCTCCAACCCCGCGTCGATCCAGGGGCCCGGCGAGCCGGTGCGCCGGCCTGCCGGCTGTGAGTGGCTGGACTTCGAGCTCGAGATCGCCGCGGTGATCGGCGAGGACGCCGAGATCGCCGCCTACACGCTGCTCAACGACTGGAGCGCGCGCGACATCCAGCGCCGTGAGATGACCGTCGGTCTCGGACCCGCCAAGGGCAAGGACTTCGCCACCTCGATCGGCCCATGGCTGGTCACGCCCGACGAGCTGCCCATCTCCGACGGCCGCCTGCAGCTGACCGCGACCGCGTCGCTCGGCGACCGCGAGATCACGCGCAGCGAGGCCGGCGCGATGCACTGGAGCTGGCCGCAGCTGGTCGCGCAGGCGGCGCGCGAGACCCGCTTGCGCCCGGGCGACGTCCTTGGCTCGGGCACCCTGAACCGTGGCTGTCTACTGGAGCTCAACGCCGCCGGCGGGATCGATGGCGAGGCGCGCTGGCTGACACCGGGCGACACCGTGACCATCAGCGCGCCGGGCCTGGGGAGCCTCAGCGCGCCCATCGTCTGACGCGCGCGCGTTCTAGAATCCGAGCCCGAGCTGCGGCGCCGGATAGCGCGGCAGGTCGCCATCGACGGTCGCGAAGGCCGTCAGCTCGTGCGGTTCCAGCGCACCCGCCGGCGTGATGTGCGAGACGGCGCCACCGCGGGCCACCAGCACGTCGGCCAGCAGTTGGCGGTGACAGCGCCGCCAGTCGCCCTCGGCGCACATCACCGCCGTCGGCCGCGCCGCCGCCAGCGCGTCCAGCCGCGCGAGCCCGCGGACGAACTCCTCTGAGGCCAGATGGTCGGCGTAGCCGTTGAAGGCCGGCACGTCCCAGCCGTCGTTGCCGGACCCGGCAACCGGATCGCGGTGGCCTCCGAGCTCGGCCAGATGCGTGTAGGCGACGCCGTGTGGCGCCAGCTCAACCGCCAGCGCGTCGTCGTCGAAGTGCGGATGGCGCCGTGAGCGCGGCCAGCGCCGCACGTCGGCGACCTGCGTCACCCCGTGCTCGCCCAGCAGCTCCGCCAGCCGCGCCAGCGTGTGCGACGAATGGCCGATGGTGAAGATCGCGCGCGCGGTCAAGCTCAGGACGCGAGCGCCAGCTCCGTGCGGCGTACTCGGAACTCGGTGGCAACCTCGGCGAGCACGTCCAGCATCGCCTGCTTGGCGGGCGAGCGAAACGAGTCGGCCAGCGTCGCCGCAACGATCCGTCGCACCGGGGGCCGCGCGCCGAGCGAGCGGACGACGACATCGTCGCGGACCGCGACCAGCGCGAGGTCGGGGACGAACGAGACACCCATCCCGGCGGCGACGAACCCCTGGATCGCGGTGTAGTCATCCATGTTGAACGCGATGTTGGGGGCAAAGCCCACGGCCTGGCAGGCGTTGAGGAAGATGATCGCGTCCGGGCAGGTCCCCGACGTGCCGATCATCCACGACTCGTCGGCGAGGTCGGTGAGCCTGAGGCGCGGTCGATCGGCCATCGGATGGTCCACCGGCAGCATGATGTACATGGGATCGTCGAGCAGCGCCACAGTGTCAAGTCCGGGCTCGCGGCGGGTGGTGAAGGTCGGCTCGATCGACAGCGCGATGTCGCACTCGCCGCCGCGCAGCAGGCGCAGCGCGTCGCCCGGATCGGCCGGGCACAGCGACAGCTCGACACCAGGATGGCGCTCGCGGAAGCGGGCGACGGCCTGGGGCATCAGCGTCGCGCAGGCGCTCGGAAAGGCGCTGAGGCGAAGTCGCCCGCCACGTAGGCCTGCGATCGCCTGCAGTTCCTCCTCGGCATCGGCCAGCCGGGCGAGGATGACGTCGGCATGCGCGAGCAGCGCGCGCCCGGCGTCGGTGAGCGTGACGCCACGCGCCGAGCGCTCGACCAGCCGCGAGCCCGCCTCGCGCTCCAGCGCGGCGATCTGCTGGGAGACCGCGGACTGGGTGTAGGACAGCGCCTCGGCGGCGGAGGAGAACGAGCCGTGGGTGGCCACCTCACGGAGCACACGGAGGCGGCGGACATCGAGCATAAGCAGAACTTACTCCGACGGTCACCAAATGTCATTTGTGCTGATGGGCGGGGTTCCTCATGATCTTGTGCATGTCCTCCAGCACCTTCTCCCCAACCCTCCCCGCTGTGGACGCGCTCGTCATCCGCCCCGCGTACCCCGACGACGCACCCACGCTCGCGCGCCTCGCGGCGCTCGACAGCCAGCGCCCCCTCGCCGGCTCCATCGTCGTCGCCGAGCGCGACGGCGCCATCCACGCCGCCATCGCCCTCGACGACGGCCGCACGATCGCCGACCCCTTCGCCCCCACCGCTGATCTCGTCGCCCTGCTGAGGCTGCACGCTGCCGATTCGGCCCGCGGCCTCGCCGGACGCTGGGACTTCCTCCGGCGTGTGGGAGCGAGCACCCGGCGCAACCCCGCGCTCGCACGCGGGTAGCCC
>JBEVLC010000420.1:0-6646 GCA_040509415.1 Baekduia sp.
CTGCATATCAGGGGCTAGCCGACCCAGACCTGTCGGGCGAGAGGTCCGGGGCGTTTTCGACGTCCATATGACGTTCGACCCGACCCGCAACTCGCGGGCGGAGGTCCGGGGCGCTTGGTGTCCTGTATAGGAACACCAGACGACCCGGATCTCACGGCCGTACTCAGTGCGCACGCGAATCGCCGACTCCGGCGCCAGCGGACGACGAGCCAACGCCAAGCACAACCGATCCGACTCACTCCCCTCGGTGAGCGCGGACAACGTTGGGACACCATCCACCGTCTGAGCGGAACGCCCAGGCAGGCGCGCCACCCCTGCGCTCGCAATAGACCAGGTCGGCCCCGCGACCAGCGCCCCACGACGACAGTCTTAGGCGGTCCGCTACCCGTGCCGCGCGGATGCTGCCGAGTTGTTGGTGTCGTCGGTCTGCACCAGCAGCGTTACGGGTTGCAACGACTCTGCGGAATCGACCAATTCCGCCGTCCCACCCGGTAGGCTTCGCGCCTCACAACCAAATCAGAGCCCCCGCGACCGTTAGCGCGGCCCGGGGGCGTGACCCAAGGAGCAGACACTCCATGAGTGCCCACCAGGGTAATTCAGCGTGCCGTATCACCGTCGACCCGTCGACCGCCGACGTGCTGCGCATCGAGGCCAAGAAGGTCTTGATGTTCAACCACGATCCGTTCGAGGACTTCCTCGACTACGTGCCCACCAAGCAGTTGGCGCTGGCCGATGTCTATCGCGACGCGACGGCGGTCATCGACGCGCTGGGTTGGGATCCCGAGATGGTTCCGCACACCGAGAGCGTCGAGGTGCCACTCACTCGCGGCCATATCGAGCAGCTGCACGAGCGCCGCTGCGATCTGCTGGCCACCAACCTCGACCTCCTCACCGACATCGGCGCCGACACCACCACCAACGCCGCCGTCATGTCCGACATCTACGCCAACCGCCACAGCGTCGAAGCACTGAACCGTATCTTCGACGCCTACAGCGACACGATCACGACGTAGCCCACCGCACGATCGGACACCGAACCCAGATGAACGGCACATAGCCCGCGCTCTACGCGGGCTATGTGCCATCGGTAACCGCCCGCGCCCGCACCTGCCACCCGCGGTCGAGACTCGGCTAGCGGCCGCCGATCACTTCTCTTGCGACGGTGGCCGCTCGGGCTCGGGCGCCACCGGGGGCGCCCATGATCCCGGCGTGGGCTCAGGATGAGACGGAGCCTCCGGTGGCGCGGGCGCCACCGGCGGGGCGTACGGCGCCGGCGTCTCGCGCGGAGCGATCGGCTGGCCGAAGGCATCCCGGTCACCTTCGCGCTCGGACGACCACAGCGGCGGCGGAGCAGCCGGCGCGGATGGCGGAGCAGACGGCGGTGCGGGTGGGCCAAAGGCCACCGGCCTCCCCTGGCCCTCGGCCAGCAGCGCCGGGTCAAAGCCCTCCTTGCGCACCCGCAGATCGAAGTACACCAACGTGGTCACGGCCGCCACGAACGGCGTCGTCACCAGCGAGACCACCAAGTTGGCCACGTGCTCCAGGATGAGCGCGCCGAAGGACGTGTCTTTGAGGAACAGCTCCGTTGGCGCGAGGAACAGCAGTGCCGCGGCCACGGTCACCACGCCGACCAAGATGAAGGTCACGATCATCCGCCCGGCGGTCGCCCACCAGCGCGTCTGGGTCAACGTGAACGAGCGCTTCAGCGCCGCGACCCCGCCGGTCCCTTCCACAAGCATCACTGGGTAGGCGACCGCCCACGCGATGTACAGCCAGACGCCCGGCACGAGAAACGCGAGAAAGCCCGCCAGCAGCCCGATCCCGAGCACGATCGTCAGCCACAACGTCGCGCCGAGTCGATCACCGGCGTACCGCAGCGACGCACGCGCGCTGGTCTCGCGACCAAGATAGGTGTCGGCAATCGCGCGGTAGCAGGCGACAATGCCGAGCAGATAGCCGAGAAAGCCCAGCGCGATGATCGCCGTCTGCCCTGCGACGTAGACATCTTCGTTGCTGTAGGTCGTCGCGGTATCCGCGGCGCTCGAGAAGCTCGTCCCGACCTGGTAGACGTCGGTCGTCAACTTAATGATGATGATGTTGGCAAGCTGGATCGGCAGCGCGATCACCAGCATCACCGTCGCCAGCGTCCGCCAGCGCGAACGGACGATCTTGATGCTCGCGTCGAGCGTCTCCCCCAGGTTCAGCGGCCGCATCCGCACTGCAACCTACCCCGCGACGCGAGCGAACAGGCCGCTCGGCCTCAGGCCGTGAGAACCTCGACGAGATCGTCGATGATGGCGAAGTCCTTGACGTTGTGCGTCAACAGCCTCGCGCCATGCGCCCGAGCCGTCGCGGCGATGGCGAGATCCGCAGCCCGCCGACGCGGTTGCCCACCCCGACCCGCGACCGCAGCCTGGAGACGTCCCCACTCGCGGGCAACCCGATCATCGATCGGCAACGGCTCTGGGTGGCGCGCCTCGATCAGGCCGAGCCGCTCCAGACGATGAGCGCGCTGGTCTTCGTCGCGCGCACGCAACACGCCGAAATGCAACTCCGCGATCGACACGGCACTGATGGCGACGACCAGGTCGGACGCGATCGGCGTGGTGCTGATCAGCACCGACGTGTCCAATAGGACTGTAGCCACGCGCTAGTGATCCCAGGGGTCGCCGAGATCGGCGCCGAAGGCCTCGAGATCGCCGGCGAGCTCGGGGTCGGCCGGCAAACGCCAGAGATCGGCAAGCTCGTTCGCATTGACCCACTGCCGCCGGCCTGCGGGGCCCAAGCTGGCGACGGGCCGACCTGCGACGGTGATGGTGAACCGCTCCCCTGCCTCGGCGCGACGCAGGATCTCGCCCGAGTTGTTGCGCAATTCCTTCTGCGGGATCGTCGGCATGCAACCGACGGTAGCACTAGTGCTACCTGACGTCCAGCGGACCCACTACCGCGCTGGCTGGTCGCCGTCGCGTCGGATCGGGATGCGGCGGGGGCGGGAAGGCTCGGGCTCGGCTGGAGGCATCCGGTGGGGCAGGAGGTCGCGGGTGTGCTTGAGCGGGACGAGCTCGCCGCCGCGCATCTCCCGCTTGACGGCGTCGATTTGGGCGACCATCTCGGCCTGCAGCTCCTCGGTGCGGCGCTCCAGCGCGTCGACGCGGCGGCGGGCGCGGTCGAGCTCCTGCTCCAGGCGTAGGACGTGCTCGACGCCCGCGAGGTTGAGCCCGAGGTCGTTGGTCATCTCCTGGATGCGGCGCAGCCGGTCGACGTCCTCGTGCGAGTACAGGCGCGTGCCCTTGGGCGAGCGCTTGGGCTCGATCAGCCCGCGCTGCTCGTACATCCGCAGCGTCTGCGGGTGCATCTCGGCCAGCTCGGCCGCGACGGAGATCATGAAGACGCCGCGGTCGGAGCTGACCGTGACGGTCGTGGTTGTACGCGTGCGGCGCATGCTCATGAGAACAGCCTCGCCCTCGGATCGTCGCCCATGACGGCAGACAGCTTCTCGACCGCCTCGGACTGCTCGGCGCTCAGCGTCGCGGGCACGTCGATGACGAACTTGTAGTGCAAGTCGCCCTTGCCCTTGCCACCGAGCTTCTGGGGACCCTCGCCGCGCAGCCGCTGGACCGTGCCGTGCTTGGTGCCCGGCGCAACCCGCAGCTTCTTGCGGCCGTTGAGCGTCGGCACCTCGACGTCGGCACCGCGGATCGCCTCGGGGATCGTCAGCGGCACCTCGACCTCGAGGTTGTCGCCCTTGCGCTCGAAGATCGGCGACGGCGCGACGTGGGTGACGACGTACAGGTCGCCGGGCGGCCCGCCGTTGCGCCCCGCCTCGCCCTTGCCCGCCAGCCGGACGCGCGAGCCCTCGCGCACGCCCGCGGGGATGTTCACCTTGTAGTTCTTGACCGTCTTCTGCTGGCCAGCGCCATGGCAGGTCGGGCATGGGTCCTCGATGATCGCGCCCGATCCGTGGCAGCGCGAGCACGGCTGCGAGATCGAGAAGAGGCCTTGGCCCTGGGACTCGATCCCGCGGCCCTGGCACTTCGGGCAGACCTTCGGCGACGTGCCGGGCTTGGCGCCCGTGCCGCGACAGGTCGGACACGGCTGCGTCGTCGCGACGCTCAGCGGGATCTGCGCGCCGGCGATCGCCTGCTCGAAGGAGATCGCCACCGAGGACTCCAGGTCGGCGCCCCGCTCGGGGCGCGGACCGGTCGGGCCGCCGCTGCGGCCGCGGGTGCCGGCACCGCCGGCAGCACCGCCGCCGCCCGCCCCACCGAACAAGTTGGACAAGATGTCCTGGAAGCCACCGAAATCGCCCGCCGAGAAGCCGCCGGACGGACCGCCCGCGTTGCCGCCGCCCATCCCGAACATGCCGCCGCGGTCGAACTGCTTGCGCTTGTCCGGATCCCCGACGACGTCGTAGGCCGCCTGGATCTCCTTGAAGCGCTCCTCGGCCTTGGCGTCGCCCGGGTTGTGGTCGGGGTGGTACTGGCGAACGAGCTTGCGATGCGCCTTCTTGATCTCGTCCTGAGACGCCTTCTTGTCGACCCCGAGGATCTTGTAGGGGTCGGAAGGCGTCATGCGGCTACCACGACTTTCGCCGCCCGGAGGATCTCCTCCTTGTAGCGGTAGCCGGGCTGGTAGACCTGCGTGATCACGCCGGTCTCCACGCCCTCGGCGGGCTGCTGGGCCACAGCCTCGTGCTGGTGGGGATCGAAGCTCTCGCCGACCGGCGTGAACTGCTCGATCCCGACACGCGTCAGGGCGGTCTGCAGCTCCTGCTGGACCAACCTAATGCCCTTGGTCAGGTGGTGCTCGGCGTCGGACTCCTCGGCCTCCGCGGCAGCGAGCGCCCGGTCGAGGTTGTCCAGCGACGGCAGCAGCTCACGCGCGAGCCGCGCGACACCGCGCGCCGAGGCCAGCTCGACGTCGCGGCGCGCGCGCTTGCGCACGTTGTCGGTCTCAGCAGCGGCCCGCAGGTAGAGGTCCTTGAAGTCGGGCTCGGCCTCGGCCTGCGCGTCGACCTCCTCAGCCTCCACCGCGGCGTCGACCGCGCGATCGCCGACGTCGTCGGCGCCCTCGGGCGCCGGGGTCTCCCTCGGCGCCGTGGCCTCGTCGACCGACGTGTCGCGCTCCTCGGTCACCTACTTGCCCTCGTCCACGACCTCGGCGTCGACGACGTCCTCCTCCGCGGAGGAGCCACCGTCGGCCGGAGCCTCGCCGTTGGCGGTCGCGCCCTCGGCCTGCGCCTGGGCGGCCTGCTGCTGGGCCTTCTCGTACATGGCCTCGGAGACCTTGTGGAAGGCGGACTGCAGCGTCTCGGCCGCGGCGTTGATCGGCTCCGGGTCCTCGCTGGTCAGCGACTCGCGGACGGCCGTGATCGCGGCCTCGATCTCGTCCTTGGACTGCGGGTCGACCTGGTCGCCGAGGTCCTTGAGCTGGCGCTCGGCCTGGTAGGCGGCGTTCTCGGCGTTGTTGCGTGCCTCGGCCAGCTCGCGCGCCTTGCGGTCGTCCTCGGCGTGCGCCTCGGCGTCGCCGACCATCGACTTGATCTCGGCCTCCGACAGACCGGAGCCCGACTTGATCTCGATCTTCTGCTCCTTGCCGGTGCCCAGGTCCTTGGCGGACACAGCGAGGATGCCGTTGGCGTCGATGTCGAACGTGACTTCGATCTGCGGGATGCCACGGGGCGCCGGCGGGATGCCGGTCAGCTGGAACTTGCCCAGCGACTTGTTGTAGGTCGCCATCTCGCGCTCGCCCTGCAGGACGTGGATCTCGACCGACGGCTGGTTGTCCTCGGCCGTCGAGAAGACCTCGCCCTTGCGGGTCGGGATCGTCGTGTTGCGCTCGATCAGCTTGGTCATCACGCCGCCCTTGGTCTCGATGCCAAGGGTGAGCGGGGTGACGTCGAGCAGCAGGACGTCCTTGACGTCGCCACCGAGGACGCCGGCCTGGATCGCGGCGCCGACGGCCACGACCTCGTCAGGGTTCACGCCGCGGTGCGGCTCCTGACCGGTGAGGTCCTTGACCTTCTCCTGCACGGCCGGGTTGCGCGTCATGCCGCCGACCAAGACCACGTGGTCGATCTTGTCGGCGCCCTTGGCCTTCGCGTCGTCGAGCGCCTGGCGGACCGGCGCGACGACGCGGTCCAGCAGCGTCGCGGTCAGCTCGTTGAACTTGGCGCGGGTGATGCGGACGTCGAGGTGCTTGGGGCCCGAGGCGTCAGCCGTGATGAACGGCAGGTTGATCTGGGACTCCTGCGCGGTGCTCAGCTCGATCTTGGCCTTCTCGGCCGCCTCGTAGAGCCGCTGCAGCGCCATCGGGTCCTGCGTGAGGTCGATGGCCTGGTCCTTCTTGAACTCGCCGGCCAGCCAGTCGACGATCGCCTTGTCCCAGTTGTCGCCGCCGAGGTGGTTGTCGCCCGCGGTCGACTTGACCTCGAAGACGCCGTCGCCGATCTCCAGCACCGACACGTCGAAGGTGCCGCCGCCGAGGTCGAAGACGAGGATCGTCTGGTCGGTGTCCTTGTCGAGGCCGTAGGCCAGCGAGGCGGCCGTCGGCTCGTTGATGATGCGCTTGACGTCGAGGCCGGCGATCTTGCCGGCGTCCTTGGTCGCCTGGCGCTGATCGTCGTTGAAGTAGGCGGGGACCGTGA
>JBEVLC010000421.1:0-5529 GCA_040509415.1 Baekduia sp.
GACGTCGATCGACGGCGCCGCCGCGCTCTGGGGCGCCGGGCTCAGCGTCGCACTGCTGAACTGGCTGTATCGGATCGGCGTGAGCGGTGATCGGGACCGTGCCAAGGAGGACGAAGCGCGCGCGTACTTCGACCAGCACGGCCACTGGCCCGATGAATTGCCGCCACGGCAGGGGTCCTGACGCCCACGCGACTTGACCGAAGCGCTCTACTTGCATCCATGAGGTGTCGTTAACACGGACTGGACATGTTGAGCGACGTCTTCCGCACCGCCGACCACGCGCTGGAGCTCTTGCTCCACCGTGCCGCGAGCGTGAACCCGTGGCTCTGCGCGCTCGGGATCGTCACCTACATCTTGGCTCAGGCAGTGCGGCCGCGCGGCTGGCACACGATCATCAAGGCGGCCTACCCCGACGCACGCGAGCTGCGGCCGCGCCACACGATGGCGGCCTACCTCGCGGGCGCCGGCCTCAACGGCGTGATCCCGGCGCGCGGCGGCGACATTGTCAAGCTCTGGCTCCTGCACCGCCGCATCCCGGGCGCGCGCTACCCGACGCTCGCGGCGACCTTTGTGCCCGAGACGCTGTTTGAGACGCTCTTCGGCATCGGCCTCGTGATCTGGGCGCTGAGCCGGGGCTTCCTGCCGGTGCCGACCTCCTCAGGCGAGCTGCCGCACATCGACGTCACGCTGGTCATCGGGCACCCGTTCCTGTCGGTCGGCGCGCTCGTGCTGATCGCCGGAGCCGCCATCCTGCTCTACCGCGTGCTGCGCCGCCGCGTCTCTGACCTGGCCTCGCGCCTGCGCCAGGGCGTCGTGATCCTCGGCCAGCCGCGCCGCTTCATTACCGGCGTGGCGAGCTGGCAGGCGCTCGGCCGGCTGATCCGCCTCGGCTCGCTCGCGCTGTTCATGGAGGCCTTCCACCTCCCGGTGACCGTGTCGACGGTCGTGCTCGTGATGGCCGCCCAGGGCGGCGGCCGCATCCTCCCGCTCGCGCCCGCCAGCGCGGGCCTGCGTCTGGCGATGCTGAGCTACGGCTTCGTCGAGACGACGGGTCACGCCGTCGACATCGCGGCGATCACGACCTTCACCTTCGGCGTCGGCGCCCTGCTGATGGTCGCCGGCCTGATCGTTGGCATCATCGCCCTGGGCGCCGAGCTCGGCACCTGGTCGCCACGCGCCGCCGTCCGCGCCGCCCGCGACGCCGTCGCCCGCCACCGCGCCGCGGCGGCGGAGCCGAGCAAGGCGTAGGCGCTACTTGATCAGCACCGACGTCCCCACCGGGACGCGCGGGTACAGGTCCTTGACGTCGGCGACACGCATGCGGATGCAGCCGTGCGAGGCAGCGGAGCCGATCGAGTACTCCTCGCCGGTGCCGTGGATGCCGACGCCGTTGATGATGCCCATCCAGCGCGCTTTCAGGGGGTTGGCCGCCGAGCCGCCGTCGACGGTCGTGCCCTGCAGCTCGCCGGCCCACGGCGAGTTGGGCACCGACCACACCGGGTCGACCTGCTTGTTGGCGATGTGGAAGAGCCCGGACGGCGTCGGATAGGCCGGCTGGCCGACGGCCACGCCGTAGGACTTCTTGAACTTGAGGCCCTTGTAGAGCCGCAGCTTGAAGTGGGCCCTGTCCACCGTGACGATCGTGCCGTAGACCCGCTTGAGGTCGTTGACGTTGACGGCCGGTGAGGTCTTCTTCAGCGCAGTGTGCAAGGTGCGCGGGGCGGTGACGCCGTCGTCGAGCGCCGCGTCGACCTGGGCAGCAACGGCCTTCTGGTCCAGCCCGCGGCCGTGCTTGCCGCGGGTGCGGTAGATGTGCTTGAGCGTGATCTTGACGGTCGCGTCCTTGGCCGGCTTGCCGACCTTGGCCGCCACGCCGGCGACCCAGGCGCGGACCGCGAGGCGCGAATGGCTGAGCTTGAGGCCGACATCGCCGGGCGCCTTGGCGCGGATCGCGCGCTTGGCGGTCGTCAGCGCGTCGAAGGTGAACTTGGCGTCGGCCGCCTTCAGCGTCCACGGCTTGCCGGCGGCCCCGAGGATGAGATCGGCGTTGACCTTCGGGCCGACCGTCGCCTCCAGCCGCGCCTGCGCATCGACGAGCGTCAGGCCCGAGAGGTCGACGCCGCCCGCGGTGACCCCGGCGGGCACGTTGGTCGGGTCCTTCTTCTGGGCGGAAGCAGCGGTGGGAAGCGCCATCGCCAGGGCAGCGACAGACAGCACAACGAGAGCACGGGCGCGCGACATGGCGGTCGAGGGTAGCGGCGACAATCCGCTGTTCCGCAAGGACTTATGCGGCGCGACGACGGCGACGACGCGGCGCCTTCGGCTTCTCGACCAGTTCATTGCGCGCGAAGAACTCGTCGATCCAGTGCCACGTCGTCCGCGCCGCGGCCCGGCCCGTCAGCACCCCGAGGTGGCCGCCCGGACCCGTCTTGAGCTGCACCTCCGGCGCGCCGGTCAGCAGCTCGGCCACATGGTGCACGGCGGCGCGCGGGGCGAGCGTGTCGGTCTTGCCGGCGATCGTCAGGACCGGCACGCGCACGTCGGCGAGGTCGATGTCGTGGTCGCCGAGTGACAACTTGCCGTCGGCGAGGTCGTTGACCCGGAAGAACTGGTGGTAGAGCTGGCCCATCGTCCGCCCCGGGTAGGCGTGCATGTTGTCGATGAAGTGGTCGACGGCCTCGATCTGGGCCAGGAAGTCGCGGTCGTGGAGGTTGGTCGCGACCGCGATCGGCTTGGTGAGGTACTTGTCCAGCGTCGAGAGCTGGAACATGCGCTTGACGATCGGCGCCGGCGCGCCGCCCAGTGCGCGGTAGACCGCCGTGCCCAGGAAGCCGTTGGTGATGTTGGCCACGCCGCGGATCGGCGCGAACATCCGCAGTTGGGCGAAGTCGAACGGGCTGGCGACCGCGGCAATCGAGTTGACCGGCAGGTCTGGCCGGGCGGCGAGCGCGAGCAGCGACATGATCCCGCCCAAGCACCAGCCGACGACCTGCACCGGCTTGCCACCGGCGTGCTCGGAGACCGTCGCGATCGCGCCCGGCAGCACGTCCTGGACCCAGTGCTCCAGCCCGAGGTCGCGATCAGAGAACGCGATCGACCCGTAGTCCACCATGTAGGTCGGGTGCCCGAGGCCGAGGAGGTGTTCGGCCATCGAGCAGCCGCGGCGCAGGTCAAAGCAGATCGGCGGCGCGGCCAGCGGCGGCACCAGCAGCACCGGCAGGTGGCGCGTGCGCTCCTCTGGCGCGAGGTACTGAAAGAGCGTGCCCTGCGGCTGCTCGTCGATGATCCGCGCAGGGGTCCTGCGCAGGTCGGCGACACCGCCCCGCACGAGCATGTCGAAGGTGTTGGCCGCGGCGTGAGCGACGTCGTCGGGCGTGGGGAGCAGCGGCAGCGAGAGCATCGGCGCGCCCGCCATTGTGGCGGATCAGCGCGCCGCGTCCGCCGTGAGCGTCGAGGTGAACGCCTCCAGCGCGGCGATGAAGCGCTCAGGCGCCTCGACCTGCGGGCAGTGCCCGACACCGTCGAGCAAGGTGTAGGTCGTGTCGGGCAGCGCGTCGAGGATGTGGCGCGCGCCTTCGTGGGTGACCATCCGGTCGCGGTCGCCCCAGATCAGCAGGACGGGTACGCGCACCTCCGCCAGGGCGAAGCAGTCGTGCAACTCGGGCAGCAGCCGGCGACCGTTGGCCAGCACGTCGGAGACCGCGTCGCGGGTGCGCAGCTGGGCGGTGAAGGAGCCGACGACCTCGGCGGCGGCACGGCGCGGCGCCGCGAAGGCCAGCGCGCGGTAGGCCTGGCCGACGACGCCACGCACGACCACCTCGGGCAGCGGCACCGGTGCGGCGAGCAGCGCGCGCACGAACGGATCGCGCTCGATGATCCGAAACCAGCGCGGCATGTCCAGACCGGCGGGCGCGACCGGGACGATGGCAGTGAGCGGCAGGTCGTCCTCCTCGCCGGCGCGCAGCGCGATCGCGCCGCCCAGCGAGTTGCCGCACAGGATTACGCCGTCGTCGCCCGCTTCGCCGGACGCGTGCAGAACCGCGGCGCGGGCGAAGGCGCGGTATTGCTCCAGGACGGGCTCGTCGGCCGCCAGCCGATCGGCCGCGCCGTAGCCCGGCAGGTCGACGGCCAGCGCACGCCGGCCCTGGCGCGCGAACAGGTCAAGGCTGCGGCGCCACGTGTCGGCCGAGTCAGCGAAGCCGTGCAGCAGCACCAGCGGTGGCCCATCGCCTTCGAGCTCCAGCGCGCGCGTCGTGACGCCGCCCAGCGTCAGTTGGTGTTCGACCAGCGGCTCGCGCATCAGCGTTCGCCCACCACGGGCTCGGGCTGCGGCGCGCCGCCGTGAGCGACGAAGTCGCGGCCACGGATCAGGACCGCCGCGGCAACCGCACCAGCCAGCGCGACAAGCGCCGCGATGACGAGGATCTCGTTCAGCGCGCCCGTCCACCCGGTGATGAACGGCTCCCGCAGCGGCCCGAGCACGCGCGGGTTGCCCTGCGCGAGCACCTCGGCAGGCGGCAGTCTGGCCCCGGGCGGCCGCTGCACGCCGGCGTCACGCAGCGCGTCGGTGATGTTCGAGGTCACCGTCGCCTGGAAGATCGCGCCGAGGCCGGCGATCCCGGTCGCGATCCCGACCTGGCGGAACGTGCTGTTGACCCCCGAAGCCATGCCGGCGCGCCGCTGCTCAACGACGCCGACCGCGGTCGAGGCGATCGCCGGGTTGCAGAGGCCGACGCCCACGCCGGTCAGCAGGAAGCCTGGCAGCAGCGCCGTCCACGTCGAGTCCGCGTCCAGCCCGCTCATCAGCAGCAGGCCGACGCCGACCAGGCCGAGCCCGCTCGCGAGCAAGAACCGCACCGGCACCCGCTCGGTCAAGTTGCCCGACAGCGCGGCGGCGAAGAACGACAACACGGTGATCGGCAGGAAGCGCAGGCCCGCTTCCAGCGGCCCGTAGCCGAGGATGTTCTGCATGAACAACGTCAAGTACAGGAACATCGCGAAGATCGAGGCCGAGAGCGCGAAGGCGACGATCGAGACGCCGACGAAGGTCGGCTTGCGAAAGAGCGTGAGGTCGAGCATCGGCCGCTCTTGACGGCGCTCGACCGCGACGAAGATCACCAACAACACCACCGCACCGACAAGCAGGGCGACGATCTGCCCGCTGCCCCAACCTTCGCTGTTGCCGCGTACCAGGCCGAAGACGAGCGCGAACAGCGCCGCCGAGAAGGTCAGCAATCCAGCCCAGTCGATCGGCGCCGGGTCGGGATCCTTGCTCTCGCTCACCATCCGCAGCGTCACCGCGATCGCGGCGAGGCCGATCGGCAGGTTGACGTAGAAGATCGACTGCCAGCTGACGTGCTCGACGAGCACGCCGCCGACCAGCGGCCCGACGGCGACCGAGGCGCCGGTCGTCGCACCCCAGATGCCCAGCGCGGTGCCCCGCTCGCGCCCGGTGAAGGCGGCGGCCAGCAGCGCCAGCGAGGTGGCGAACATCGCCGCGCCGCCGACGCCCTGCAGCGCGCGGGCGAG
>JBEVLC010000422.1:0-6801 GCA_040509415.1 Baekduia sp.
GGCGTCGGCGCAGGCGTCGCCTCGGCGGCAGGCGCCTCCGGCGTCGTCTCCGCGGCCCCTTCGGGCGCGTCTTCGTCGGTACGACGGAAGAGCGCCGCCAACGGGCCCTCCCTCATGCTCGCGCGCTTACCGCTGGCCATTGGCGAGAACCTCCGTCGCGAGATCGCGATAGGACTGGGCGGCCATCCCGTCAGGATCGTACTTCAGGACCGACATGCCCCGGACGGGCGCCTCGGCGAAGCGGATCGTCTTCTTGATCCGCGAAGCGAAGACTCGGTCGCCGAAGTTCTCCTCCAGGATCTGGATGGCCTCCTTGGCATGGACGGTGCGCGTGTCCATCAAGGTGGGCAGGATGCCCTCGATCTGGATGTCCGGGTTCAGGTTCTCCCGGATCATCTGCATCGTGTTCTGGAGCTGGATGAGCCCGCGCATGGAGAGATACTCGCACTGCACGGGGACGATCACTTTGTCGGCGGCCGTCAAGGCGTTGATCGTGAGCAGCCCGAGGCTCGGCGGCGTGTCGATGCAGACGAAGTCGTAGTCGTCCTCGATCAGCTTCAGCGCCTTCGACAGCGAGCGCTCGCGGCCGATCTGGGCGGACATCGCGATCTCGGCACCGGCGAGGTCGATCGACGAGCAGGCGACGTCGATCTCGCGCTTGCGGATCACGCTGCGGATCGGCACGTGGTGGACCAGGACGTCGTACATCGACGTCTCGACCGTGTCGGGGTCGATGCCTTGGGACATGGTCAGGTTGCCCTGAGGGTCCATGTCGATGCACAGGACGCGGTTGCCCTTCTCGGCGAACGCGACGGCAAGGTTCAGGGTCGTCGTCGTCTTGGCGACGCCGCCCTTCTGATTGGCGAAGGCGATGACCTTCATGCTGCGATCTCCCAGTTCACGGAAGGCTCCGTCGTGGTCGGTTCGGGACCCATCGGGGCGGTATTCGCAGCGGGCCGGGCTATTCCTCCCGGCTGGATGGCGCTAGACGCGCACGTCGACGCGCGTGCCGGTCGTCGCCCGGGCGGGCGCCGAGGTGGCGGGCTGCTGGGGCGCATGGTCCCGCGGCGCGGAATCCGACCCTGAGGTCGGTGGCTTGGGTGGCGCGATGGTCGCCTTGGACTCGCCGTCGTCGGCGTGCTCGAGGGCCTGGAGGAACTCGCCGTCGACGAACGGGTTCGTGGGTTTGGCGAAGGTCCGGGTGATCAGAACTTCGGCCAGCGACGGTGCTCCTTGCGGGAAGCTGGGCGAAACGGACATGGTCAGAGCGCCATCGACCGTCGGCGAGCGATCTTGAGCGCGGCCGGTGCGCTCTGGACGCCAGTAGGGTCCCTCCCGCGAAATGCGGGAGCTTCTGACCAAACCGCTGCTCGTCGTGACCGGGAAGGGCGGGGTCGGCAAGTCGACCGTCGCGGCCGCGCTGGGCATGGCGGCGGCCGCCCGCGGGCAACGGACGATCGTGGCGGAGGTCGCCGCGCGCGACGACATCTCGCGGGCCTTCGCGCCCGACGATGTGCCCGCAGGCGAGACGTTCGTCGAGCGCGACCTCGGCGCCGGGCTGCACCACATCTCGATCGACCCCGAGTCCGCGCTGGAGGAGTACGTCAAGGACCAGCTGCCGCGTGGCGTTGCTGACCTGCTGGCGGCTTCGCGGATGTTCTCCTACCTCGTCGCCGCGACGCCGGGTCTGCGCGAGCTGCTGACCGTCGGCAAGGTCTGGGAGCTCGCCCAGCCCGACCGGCGTACGCCGGGCGCCCATCCCTATGACCTCGTGATCCTCGACGCGCCCGCTACCGGCCACGGCGTCGCCGTGCTGACCGCGCCCGGGACGTTCTCCGACGCGGCGCGCATGGGACCGATCGCGCGCCAGGGCGCCATCATCCACGAGATGCTCGCCGATCCGGAGCAGACGGCGATCGTCGCGGTCGCCACCGCGGAGGAGATGCCCGTCAACGAGACCCTGGCGCTGCGCGACGCGTTGCGCGACCAACTGAGCCAGCGCTTCGCGGCGGTCGTGGTCAACGGCGTGCTGCCGACGCGCTTTCGGCGCGCCGACGTGGCGGCGCTGGAGGCCGTGGGCGCGGGTGGCTCGCGCGCCGTCCGTGCCGCACGGGCCGAGGCGACGCGGGCGCGGGCCCATCGCGCGCAGGTCGCGCGGCTGCGGCGCGGCGTCCCCGGCGTCGAGGTCCGCACGCTGCCCTTCGTCTTCGAGCACGACGGCCTCGGCGGCGACGCGCTGGCGCGCCTGGGCGAGGAGTTGGTCCGGTGAGCGACCTCGTGGAGCGGTTGGAGGGCATGCGGGTGGTCGTCTGCGCGGGCTCGGGCGGCGTCGGCAAGACGACGACGTCGGCGGCCATCGCCATGGGGCTGGCGGCGCGCGGCGCCCGGGTCTGCGTCGTGACGATCGACCCGGCGCGGCGGCTGGCCGACGCGCTGGGCATCGAGCAGTTGGGCTCCGAGCCGCGCCGCGTCGACGACGAGCGCTTCGCCGGGCACGGCATCACGATCGAGGGCGAGCTGTGGGCGATGATGCTCGACCCCAAGCGGACCTTCGACGAGCTGATCGCCCGGCTGGCGCCGGATGACAAGACGCGCGACGAGATCCTCGCCAACCGGATCTACCGCGAGCTGTCGGGCGCGGTCGCCGGGTCGCAGGAGTTCACGGCCGTCGCCAAGTTGTATGACCTGGATCGCTCCGGCCAGTTCGACGTGATCGTGCTCGACACGCCGCCGTCGCGCAACGCGCTGGACTTCCTCGACGCGCCGGACCGGCTGACGAGCTTCCTGGAGGGCCGGGCGCTGCGGCTCTTCCTGGCGCCGTCGGGGCTGGCGGCCAAGGTCGTGGGCCGCGGGACGAGCGTGGTGTTCTCTGTGTTGCGCCGCGTCACGGGCGTCGACCTCATGAATGACCTGAGCGTCTTCTTCACGGCGCTGAGCACGGTGCTCGACGGCTTCCGCGAGCGGGCGGCGGGCGTCAAGGCGCTGCTGGCCGACGGCGCGACGGCGTTCATGATCGTGACCTCGCCCGAGCGCGAGCCGGTCGAGGAGGCGATCTACTTCGGCGGCAAGCTGCGCGAAGCGGGCATGCCGTTCGGCGGCCTGGTCGTCAACCGCGTGCACCCGCTCGCCGACGATGGCGACGAGGAGGTCGACGAGGCGGCGATCGCCGCCGAGCTGGGCGGGGACGCAGCGCTGGCGCGCAAGGTGGCGCGGACGCTGCGGGAGTTCCGCGTGCTCGCGCACCGCGATGCACGCGCCGTGGCACGGCTGCGGCGCGAGGTGGGCGACGACGACCCGATCGTCGTCCCGCACCTCGACGGCGATGTGCATGATGTCGACGGGCTGGTCTTGGTCCACCGCCACCTGTTCGCCGAGGGTACTGATCGAAGCGCGCTGCTGAGCGAGGCGGCGTTTTGAGCGATGGGCCGCCGCTCGCGGTCATCGCGTGGCCGTTCGAACACGGCTCGCCCGACATCGGCATGGGCGCCGGGGCGGCGCTGCTGGCCGGCGACGAGGCGTTGCACGAGGCGCTGAGCGCCGCCGGCTGGGCGCCAACCGTCCAGCGGATCCTGGCGGCCGACCCGGGTGTTGGCGAGGTCACGCGGATCTTCGACCTGCTGCGCGCGCAGGAGGCGGCGGTCCGCGCGGCACGCGAGCGCGGCGCGTTTCCGCTGGTGCTGGCCGGCGGCTGCATCAGCGCGACGGGGACGGTCGCCGGGTGCGGTGCTGACGGCGCCGTCTGGCTCGACGCCCACGCCGACCTCGACACGCCCGACGACAACGTCAGCGGGTCGATGGACGTCATGGCGCTGTCGATCCTGTGCGGCTCGGCCTGGCCCGCACAGCACGCGACGATCCCCAACGCCGTCGCGATCGGCGAGGAGCGCGTGGCGCTGCTCGGCGTCCGTGACCTCGCGCCCTACCAGCGCGACCGCCTGGCGACCAGCGCGCTGCACACGGCACCCGGCGCCTTCGATACCTGGACGGCGACCGCGGCGATCACCGCCCTCCCCCAGCGTCTCTACCTGCACATTGATCTCGACGTGCTCGACACATCGGTCGGCCACGCCAACCGCTACGCGTCACCCGGCGGCCCGTCGCTCGACGCCGTCCTGGCGGCGATCGACGCCACCTTCGACCACGCCACCGTGATGGCCGCAGCCCTCACCGCCTACGAGCCGTCAGGCGACACCGACGACCGGATCCTCGCCGCGGCACGCACGATCGCAGCGCACATCGCAACCCGCGCGCTGGCGCAGCGCTGAGCGCTAGACGACCGTGCGCTGGCGGTGGTCCTCTTCGGCGAGCATCTCGTCGGCGACCGCGCGCAGGTCGGAGTCGAGGTGGCCGCAGAGGACATCGCGCAGCAGCGCGCGCAGCCAGCCGGTGAGCTCGTCGACGAGCCCGACGAGCGCGTGGTCCTCGGGCGCGACGCCGGCGACCACTGAGCGCTCGAGCGCCACGAGGTGCGCGATGCGCTCGGTCACCTGCGCGCGCGACTCGGGCACCGCGCAGAGTGCGGCGACGCGGCCGGCCAGGCGACCGGTTTGCGGGCCCTCGGGCTCCAGCAGCGCGCGCAGCGCGAGCAGGATGTCGGTCAGCGCCTCGGAGGGCCGCGCGCGGTCGTTGGCCAGCTCGAAGCGGCCCAGCGCCCACGCCAGCTCGCCGCTGCGCGGCGTCCGCCGGCCGATCAGCGACAGGAACGCGCGCAGCTCGTCCTCCTGCTGGGCGGGGATCACGCAGACGCCACGAGGCTCGGCGCCGGCGGCGATCGCGAACGGCTGCCAGGCGCTGCCACCAGTGCGGGTCCACGCCGTGCGCGCGAGCACGATGCCGGCCGCGTCGTACAAGCGCAGAGCGGTCAGGAGACGACGGAGCCGGACCTGCGCGTGGCGCAGTGGCGCCTCGTCGCCCGGCGCGGCCTCCCACGTCAGGCGGGCGAGCACGACCTGGTGGCCGTCCTCGCGCTCGCGGCGCGCGTCGGCGGGCGCGCCCTCGCAGGCGTCGGCCCGCACGAGCGACAGGCCGTCGCCGAGGACGATCTCCTCCGACATCAGCGCCAGGCCCATGATCGGCGCGACGACCTCGGTCAGCGCGCGGCCGTCCATGACGAGCCCTTCGAGCTCCTCGTAGGCGCGCGCCAGCCGCTCGGCCGACAGCGCGAAGTCGCTGGCCTCCTCGAACGTCCGCGTCAGGAAGTGGCGCAGGGCGTGCTCGGCACGAGCGCGCGGCTGGGCGGGGAACTGCGACTCGCCGCGCGCGACGAGGTAGGCGTCGAGCCCACCGCAGGCCGCCAGCGCGTGGACCGCGGGGGCGTAGGAGGCCAGGCGCCCAAGGATCGAGAGGCGCTCGTCGATGAAGCTCGCGGTCAGCGGGCGGTAGCAGTACAGCGGCGCCTCGCGGCGGCTGCCTCCGAGCTCGACGACCTCGAACGGGACCTCGGCGCCATCGGCCGTGTCGGAGGACAGCTGGAAGGCGGCCTCCTCGGCGAAGGCGGCAAGCGCGGCATGCAACTGGCGGTTGCGCATGCCGGTCGGGTTCGTGCCAGGCAGCGGCTGTCCTCTATGGCGCAGGATGCCTTGCAGCCCGTCCGGGCACCGTGCACCGCTCCCGCAGCTTTGTGCGCCAAGGCCGTGCATAGCCGCGTTCACGTCAGGAACGGCAAGGGGCGACGCCGAAGACCGGGGCAGCTGATGTCCCGCCGTACCGTTGCCGCGTTCGTCCTGGCCGCCCTCCTGGTGGTCTTGCCTGCGCGCGCCCAGGCGTCGACGACCGGCGGGACGTCCTACCCGACGAGCTCGCCACGGAACGCCGCCGCTGCGGCACAGGCGCCAGCAGCGAGCGCTACCGCCCCGGCGAGCACCACCGCCCCGGCCACGACCGTCACGCCCGTGGCGACCGTCGGCGCCGACGGCCTCGCCGTCGCCCCCGCAGGCGCGCCCGCGCAGGTGGTCGCCCTCATCGCGGCCGGCAACGCCATCGCGTCTTTGCCCTACAAGTACGGCGGCGGCCACGAGTCCTTCGACGACCGCGCCTATGACTGCTCGGGCTCGGTCTCCTTCGCCCTGCACGGCGCCGGCCTGCTCGACACGACGCTTGACTCCACCGGCCTCGTCCGCTGGGGCCAGGCGGGTCCGGGGGCGTGGATCACGATCTACGCCAACAAGACCCACACCTACTTGATCGTCGCGGGCCTGCGCTTCGACACCAGCGGCCAGAAGAAGGCCGGCACCCGCTGGCAGGCCGCACCGCGCAGCAGCCGCGGGTTCAAGGTCCGCCATCCGGCCGGGCTGTAACCCGCGCGGCCGCTCGCTCAGACGCCGGCGGCGCTGCCGCCGGTGACCGCCGACGCCTTGCGCACCGCGCGCACGTAGAGCGCGGCGGCCGAGGCCTTCGCCGCACCGCTGCCGGTCCGTGGCGTGAGGCGGTAGAGGCCGGGGCGCTTCAACGCGACTGCCGCCGTGAACCGCGCGCGACGCGGGCGGATCGTCGTCGTGGCGACCTTGCGCCACTTGCCGTCGCTGCCCTGCTTCTCGACGGTCACGGTGACCGGCGCCAGCGGCCGGACGGTGCCGGAGACCGCAAGCGAGCGGCCGGCTTTGACGCGGGTCGTCCGCGCCTTGGCCGAGAGCGCCGGCGTGCAGCCGATCTGCACGCCCTCGGTGGCGGCGGCCGTCGAGCCGGTCACCGCCGCCCGCGCGCGCCCCCGGCCCGCCGCCCCCCAGGGCACCGACGCGGCCCAAGCCCCCGCGGCGCCGGACAGGGGCCCCGCGACCCGCACCCCCCCCCCCCGGACCAGGG
>JBEVLC010000423.1:0-3633 GCA_040509415.1 Baekduia sp.
GACACCCTCCCGGTCTATCACGACCGCGCCCCCCGGCCATTCGGGGTGCGGCGCGCCGCCGCGGTGCTGCCGCTGCGGCTCGTAGCGCCAGCAGCCGTTGTTGCCCTGGCGCGCCCGACCGCCCGGGCCCGACCACAAGGCGACCTCGTCACCCTCGCGCGGCCCGTTGCGGTGCACGTGCCCGTAGATCACCCATTCGGCCTCGACGCCCAGCCGCTCCACCACGTGCGCCAGTGCCGGATTGGCGGCGCGCTGCATCTGCATCCCGAGCACGCGCCGCGCGAGCGGCGCGAGCCGGTGGGTGTTCATGCGCCGCACCAGGCTCGGCATCGTCGAGGCGCGCAGCAGATCGGCGGCGCTGTCGGCCGCTGAGGCCAATCGTCGCGGCAGCCAGCGTGTGAGCAGCGTCTCGATCCAGGTCATTGACGGACCGCGCGCGTGCTCGTACTCCGACGGCCCGATCCGCTCCCGTACCTGGCGACGGCGGTGCCACCCATAGGCCTGCTCCGGCAGCAGGTGCCGATCGATGTAATGGCCATGGGTCGCCCAGACGCGCTCCGACAGCCACACCCCAGGGGTGCGGACCTCGATCTGCGCGGGCGCCAGCCAGCCCACGACCTTGGTCAGCAGCGCGGTGGCATCTGTCGGGACGAGCGCGTCGACCGTCAGCTCCGCGCCCTGCGCATGCGCCCACGAGCGCGTCAGTGCCCGGTCGTGGTTGCCCGGGACCAGCACGATCTGGCGGTCAGGCCCCACACGCTCCCCGATCGCCCGCAGGATCGGCTCGGCGAGCTCGAGCGCCTGGCGCGGACGCCCCTCGGCGAGCTCGATCACGTCGCCCAGCAGCACCAGTCGGTCGATCCCATCGAAGGCGTCGAGCAGCAGCGCCAGCGCCTCTGGATGACGCAGGACGTCGCGGCCGAGGCGTCCACCGAGGTGCAGATCGGAGATGACGAGGGTGCGCACGTTCACGCCAGAGTAGGAGGCGCGGGGTCGGCCAACTCCCACAGCAGCGTCGACCACCCGAAGTCGTGGGCGCCCATCCCATAGCCCAACTGCGCCTCGTAGTACTCGCGAAACCCCTCGCGCGCGACAACGGCTTTCAAGCGCGCGGCGATCGCGTCGGCCTCGGCGTCGAGGCCGAGCCGTCGCAGCCCCAAGGAGACCAACCAGGCGCTGTTGACCCATGACGGCCCGCGCCAGTGGCGATGGCGACCCCACCACGTCTCGCGCGAGGAGTAGGCCGGATCGTCAACCGCGACGGCGGGCAGCGGCACGGCCGGCGCGGCAAACCCCGGCGCGCGCAGCACCTCGGTGACCAGGCGCTGGGCGATCGCGTCGGGGAGATCGGGCAGGGCGAGCGGTGCCAACGTGTCCCACGTCCGTGGACGGTCGCTGATCGCCGTCGGCCGCGCCGCGCCGCGCACGTCGTCGGCGAAGCGGCCAGACCGCGCATCCCAGCAGCGCTCGATCAGCGCGTCGGTCAGCGACGGCCGTCCCAGCGCCTGCTCGCTGAGCGACCACCCCACGTTGGTCAGCACCTCGCAGACCACGGGATGGCCCGCGGCGGCGATCCGCCGCGCGTCGAAGCCCAACCGCCGGTTGCGCGCGATCAACATGGGGAACAACGGCAGCCCCTGCGCCAGCCGCCCCCAGACGTGGTCGAACTTCGGCGACGCGTCCATGCCGGACTCGTCGGGCTGGATCAGCCACAGCAGCCCGTCGTCCTCCAGCGCTCGATGCTCGCGCAGCCAGGCGTGGTGGGCCGCGATGCGCGGCTCGCTGGCCGGATCGCCGACCGCCCACGCCCAGGCCCAGGCCAGCAGCGGCGGCTGGATCGTGCGCGTCATGAGATCCTCGCGCGACGCGATGTTGTAGCGGATGGCCCGCTGCGCGTCGAGCGGATGGCCCCACAACACCGTGTGGCCGATGAAGCCGTCCGGGTCGGCCGCGGCCAGCAGCGTCTCCAGCTCGGCACGTGCGCCGGCCGGGTCGAAGCGCCGCCGCACGATCGCGTGAAAGCACGAGTCCCAGTACCACTGCCACGGGTAGCTGCGCGGGCTTGGCACCGAGAAGGCGTAGTGGTGCCCGCGGTAGTCGCCCTCGCGCCAGTTGGCCTCCAACAACGCGCGGGCGGCGACCGCGACGTCGAAGGTCACCTCTTGGGCTTCTTGTAGGGCTTGATCGTGAGGTTCGCGTTCAGCGACGTCACGCCGATCCGGACCGTCACCTTGGTCTTGACCGAAGCGCGCTTGCGCAGCAGCGAGCGGACCTTGGTGGTGGCTTTGATCGTCAGCTTGACGCGGCCCGCGACCGGTGTGGTGAACGTTGCGCTCCCGGCGCTCGTCTTGGCGTAGACGGCCTTGAACGTGCCGCGCGCCTTGGCGGGCGTCGCGACGAAGGACACCGTGAAGCGCCCCTTGCGGTCCAGCCGCGCCGTGCCCGTCATGCCCTTCATGGTGGCCTTGGGCACCTGCAGCACGGCGGGCGGCTCCGGTGTGCCTGGCGTCACGGGTGCCAGCGGGACGACGGGCGTGTCGGGATCAGGATCGGTGACGGGCGGCGTGTCGACGCCCGCGACGAAGGTCCGGTCGGCGCCGGCTGCCACCACGGTTCCGTTGCGCAGCGCGATCGCGCGCACGTGGTAGGTCGCGCCGGCCGTCAGCCCGCCCGTGGTGACGTCGAGGTTCTGCAGCCCGCCACCGGGGGTCAGCGCGACCGCCGGCGATCGCGCTCCGTAGGCGGCGGTCGAGCCCAGCTCGAACGCCGCGGTCGTCGCGGTAGCGCCTGGGTCGATCCGCGCGTGGAACGTGGCGGCGTCGGCGACGAGGCCGGTCGGCGCGTCGGTGACCGCGCAGGCGGGCGCGGCGGTCTCCAGCGACCACGAGGACAGCGTGCCGGCGCCCTTGTTGGAGGCATCGGTGATGGTGAGGGTCCAGGTGCCGAAGCGGTCCTCCCCGGAGTAGCGCGCGAGCGGCTCGTTCGGGCGCAGCGTGCCGCCGATGTTCACGTTGGCGTTGCTGAGATCCTGGATCAGCCCCGTGGCTCCGTCGTCGAGGACGAGCGGCGATGTCGGCACGAGGTTGGCTGACGAGAACGATGCGGAGCTGCCGATGCCCGGCCGCTCGAAGAGGTCGACCGTCGTTCCCGACGGGGACGTCAGCCACGCGTGCAGGTCGCCGATCCACGGATGGGTCGCCTTGAGCGTCAGACGGACATCGCCGACCCGGCCGTGCGTCGGGACGTTCAGCGTCGAGGTCAGCCCGCTGTTGGGCTGGTTGTCGGGGATCGCGACCGGTGTCGCGTAGGTGCTTGTCGCGGCCGTCGCGCTGCCGGTGCCGATGGGCACGCTCAGCGGGATCGTTCGCGGCCCCTGGTTGGTGGCGATCGAGAGCGAGAGGCCCGCGATCGACCCGCACCCGGCGCTGGCCGCGACGCGGATGGCGAACGTCGCGGTCGCCGTCGCACCGGCGCCGATCGTCCCGAGGGTGGCCCCGTTGGCCGGCACCGTGACGCCGGCCGTCGTCGCGCTCAGCGTCGCCTGGACGCCGGTCAGCGGCGTGGTGCCCGGGTTGACGATCGGCACGTGCAGGACAGTGTCCTGCTCGAGCGCGGCCGACTTGGCGTCGGGCG
>JBEVLC010000424.1:0-30739 GCA_040509415.1 Baekduia sp.
CGACCCGACCTGGCCGGCGCGGACCCGCGCGAGCAGGGCCGCGTCGGCGGACAGGCCGGCGACAGGCGAGACGATCATCTGGCCGATCGCGGAGGCGAGGGAGCGCGGCGCGCGTTGGGCCGGGATTGCCTTCGGCCGCCGTGTCGGCGGCGCGGGCCTGGGCACGCCGCCGGAGATCGTCACCTGGCCGTCGGCGCCGACCTCGACCGCGCCGACCGTGGTCTTCGATGCGATGCGCGCCGCCGTGGCGGTCGAGTCCGGCGTTGCCGTCTCGCCACCGTCGGAGAGCCGGATCGTCGCGAAGGTGATCGCGGCGGTCGCGGCGGCGAGCACGAGCACGATGCGCGTGCGCGACCGCCTCAGCACGGGGAGTTGGTGATCTTGGCCTTGTTGATCTTCCAGATGCCGCCGCGCTTGACCATCTCGTAGTGCCCGCGCCAGGTGTTGCAGCCCGACGACGCCTCGGTGTGCAGCTTGAGCACGGGGATGGTCGCGGTGCTCGACGAGGTGAGCGTGGGTGCGCCGAGCGAGATGGTGGCCTTGGTCAGCGCGTCCTGCTCGTGGGCGCTGATCCACGGGCCGCGGCGCTGGGTGCCGGAAGCGAGCGCGGCGAAGGCCGCGGCGTAGCGGCCCGACTCGATGTTGGTCCAGTGCCTGCGGATGACGCGCTTGATCGAGGTCTTGGCCACCGTGGCCGGCGAGGGCGCGGGCGGCTTCGGGGTGGTCTCGGGCTCTGGTTCCGGCTCCGGCGCGGGGGATGGGACCGTCGTATCCGTGGTGGGGGTGGGCTGGACGACCGGGTGCACCGTCCGGCCTTCCGGCTTTGCGGCGCCGTCCTTGCCGCCCGAACCCAGCAGCGCGACGCCGCCGGCGATCGCCGCCACGCACACGAACGCGACCACCCCGATGACGATCGGCCGGCGGTTCCCCCCGCCGCCGTCCTGAGGTGGCGCGGGAGCGGGAGCGGGAGCGGGCGCGGGCGCGGGCGCGGGGGCGGGGGAGACGACCTGCTCGGTCGGCGGCTCCTCCGCGGGCGCCTCGATCCGCGCTCCGCAGACGGTGCAAAAGCGCGACGGAACCTCTGAGCGCGCCTTGCAGTGCTGGCAGATCTGGGCCATCAGTCGCGATCGAAGAAGGGGAACGTGTAGAAGAACGGCGCGCCGGTCGACAGGCCGATCACCGCCTGGCCGGTCGGCAGCGTCGAGAGGTCCCAGTCCTCGATCACGCTGCCGTCGACCACCTGCTGATTGACGCCGCGCGACTGGACCGCGAACTGGGTGGTCAGCAGCTTGCGGTTGGCGCCGAAGCGGCCGCGGACGAACTGCCGGCTGACCGCGTCGGTCAACCGAAACGCGGCGACGGTGCCGAAGCCGCCGAGTAGCCCGTCGGCGGTGTCCTTGCCGTAGGCGTGATGGACCTGGCCGACGTTCTGGGTCCCGACGAGGAACTTGAGCCCCAGGCTGCGCCCGAAGTTGATGCCGTCGGCCAGGTGCTGCAACTGCGGCAGCAGCGCAAACTCGTCGAGCACGATGTACACGTTGCCCGTCATCCGCTCGCGGCCCAGCGCCTCCTTGAGTGCGAGGTCGATGAGCAGGCGGTAGGTCGGCGTGAGCACGGCGCCCGCCGCGATGTCGTACTCGACGAACACCGCGCGGGCGCCCTTCTCGCGCACGAACCGGCGGATCGAGAAGTCCCCCTCGCGACGGAACGTCCCGGAGAGCGCCGCACGCACGGTCTGCTGCAGCCACGCGAACACCGCACGCCCGCCGCGATCGTCGGTGATGTAGTGACCGGCTCCGGCGAGGTCCTCGTGCGCGCGGATCAACTCCGACAACTTGCGCGGCGCTCCGTCGAGCCGCCGGCGCAGCTCGTCGTTGGACGGCGAGCCGCCCTCGCGCTTGATCGCCGCGACCGTGGCGGCGAAGACGTCGCGCGCTCCGGCGGCGAAGAACAGGTTGTCGCCGGCGGCCTCGATCCCCTCGTTGAACAGCGTGGTCGCGACCTCGGTGATCTCGTCGAAGGACCGGTCCGGATCGGTTTCGAGGAGATCCTCGAACAGGTTCCACACGACCGATCCGGGCGGAGGCTCGCGCTGGTTGGAGATGACCGCGTCGCCGTCGGCGTAGAACTTGTCCAAGAAGTCGCCCTTGGTGTCGAAGACGATAAACACGTCTTCAGGGCCCGCCGTGCGCCGCAGCGCGGCGAGCAGGCTCATCATCGCGTTCGTCTTGCCGCTGCCGATCGTGCCGAGGAACAGGACGTGATGGCTGAGCAACTGGTGATCGAAGCGCAGCACGCCCGACGGTCCGTTGACGACGGCGGGGAGGTCGTGGCTGAACGCGGCGCCCGCGCCCGTGGTCCCGGCCGATGGGGCGACTGTGTCGCCCTCGAGGACGCGGACGTCGATGAGCGAGCTGTTCGTGGTCACGACGACGCGGGCGGCAGCTTCCAGCTCTCGCGCGCGAGATCGCCGCGGGTCTGCAGGTCGTAGATCAACGCGCCGAGCTCCGCGATCATCTCGTCGGAGTCGGGGCCCTGGAACCCGATCAGCAGGTCGAGCGCGTCGTACATGCCGAACAGCTCGCGCAGGAACCGGGACGGCCCGTCGATCCAGCTGCGGAGGAAATGGTTGTCGGTGGCCTGGCCGAAGGTGCCGAGGGAGACCGGCGTCGCGTTGCTCGCGCTGCTGTGGATCTGGACGCCGGTCGTGCCCTTGCGCCCGCCGCCGGAGGCGAACCTCCAGGCGATGGCGCCGGTGATGAGCGCGAACACCAGGGCGAACGGGATCGCTCCGGTCCCCAGCATCAGGAGCGTTCCGATGCCGAAGAAGATCAGCGCGATGTACAGGGAGAGGTTCACGCGCTCCGCCCGGTGCACGGAGAGGCCCGTGATCCCCTCGACCCGCGTCTCCTGCATGACCACGCTGCCGCGCCGCACGCCGCGCGGGTGCGCGATGCCCTGGAAGATCACGCGCACGTTCGTGACGTACAGCGCGCCTTCGCCGCTAGCCGAGCGACGGAGCTGGGTCACCCTGTAGCGGCGCCAGATCGACTCACCGACGCCGAGCCGGATGGGCGGTGGGGCGTTCGGATCCGGGGTCGTGTCCTGTCTGGGCGCCGGAAGTGGCGCGGGGGCCGGATATGGCGCGGGGGTCGGCTGCGGCGCGGGGGCTGGGGCGGCGTTGGGGTAGGTGGTGTTGCAGTTGGGGCAGTCCCTCCGGGTGGAGTCGACCGGGAGCCCGCAGTTGCCGCAGAACGGCCCCTGGGCAGACGGTTGCTGGATGGTCATCGCACCGGCGCGCGTCGAACGTTCATCGCGCAGGACTATAGACCGGATTCGGTCACATCGATGTGAAACTTCTCATCGGCGGGCCGTTGTGCGTCAGACTGCCCGGCACCCATGCCCTCAGAGCCCTTGCAAGACAGTGGTCGATCAGCGGTCCTGCGTTTCACGTTCGAGGCACCTGTTCAGGTGGATCAGTTTGCAGAAGCGCTGCGTGCGCTGGACCAGGCGTACCAGAGCCTGCTGGACTACCAGCGGCGTTTGAGCCGCGCCGAGCAGCTCGCCGCGTCGGAGAAGCTCGGGCCGATGCTCGATGAGTTGGCATCGGCCGACGTCCGGTCCGAAGCTCGTCTCGGCCTTCTGGAGTCCCATCCGAGCCTGCGCCTCGTGCGCATCCAAGCGGCGTCCCCGGGCGTTGCGGATCTCGCAGGCGTAGGAGCTGGGCTCGAGGTGTTCCGGCAACTGATGGTCGACCGCGACGAGCGCCGCAAGGACCGGAGCTGGCGCGAAGATCAACAGCGCGAGCGCGCCGAGCTCGAGAACGCCATGCTCCGGCTCGAACACGCGCGCCTCGAGCAAGACCTCGACACGGCGCGGTTGCAAGGGATCCGCGAGCGCTTCGAGATCCTAAGCGAAATCTTCGGCGTTGAAGAAGCCCGACAGGTCGTCGCCCGCCAGCTCGGCGAAGCCGGCCACGCCATGGACGTGGCCGGCCTCGCACCGAGCGAGCTCCTCGCGGGCCCGACATCCGAAGGACCCGACGGCGGCGGGGGCGGAGGCGGCGGCTGGTTCGACGGAGGGCCGGGCGACTGGCCCGAAGACACGCCGTCATCAGGCGAGCTGGAACCGTCGTGACCGCAACGCGGGTCATGCGCGGGGCCGCGGGCGGCCTCATCAGGGGTTCGTCGGCTGCCACTGGAACCCGGGCCCGGGGTGGCCGCCGCCCGGCAGGACGGTCGCCATCAGCTTGAGCGGCCCCTGCCGTACCTGCTTTGCGATCACGACAGTTTATGGTAGATCGCGGGCAAACGGCGGACTTGCCTCACCTGGAGCTCGTGGGTGGCCGCGCGCGTTACTCGGGTGCCTACTGTGGCGGGCCGAAGGGCTCGATCCGCGGGTTCGAGTACGGCCCGGACACCTGCTCGTCGGTCTTCATGTCCGTGACCGCGTCCTGCTCGACGAGCACCGCGTAGAGGTCCTCGTCGGGGTCGACCGAGATGACGCCGAAGTTTTGGTCGAACGCGTCGGCGTTGACGCCGAGCAGCTCGCGTGCGTCTGCGAGCGACACGTGCTGCGGATCGAGCTTCACCGTGACCATGACCTTCGACATAGTCATCCCATGGTAGCTGTAGGCGGAAACGCTACGGCAGGGCCGCGACCAGCGCCGGCGGTGTCAGCGCTCCCCAGCCGTGATCGTGGTCGAACCCGACGTGGCCGAGGTCCGTTGCGGTCCGCTGGATCAGCGCGCGCAGCTGCGCAGGCGTGAGCGCGCTATGCGAGACGCGCGTCCGGATCGCCGCCACGACGCCGGCGGCAACGGGACACGCCGCCGAGGTGCCGCTGTCGGGCGTGCCGGTGCCGAACACCTCCGAACCCTTGAAGTGCGTGTACGAACAAACATCGGGCTTATCGGCGCTGATGCGGCCGGGGCCCTGCGACGAGTAGCCGACGCGCGCATCCTTGACGTCGATGCCTGCGATGCTGAGCACCGCAGGATGCGAGTTGGCCCCGCAGATCGGCAGCTGCATGAAGCGACAGCGGCCGTCTGGACAATCGACCCCGCAGTTGCCGGCCGCAAACAGGATGTCAGCGCCAGCGCGCTCGAGCGAGGAGACGATGAGGTTGAACGGATGCCCCGGGTTGTCGGTGTAGTTGCCCGGGTGTCCGACGGGGAAGTCCCACGCCGGATCGAAGACGCCCCAGCTGTTGCTCACCACGAGCGGCGGGCCATCCTCGCTATGCAGCAGCGCTCGCAGCTGCGAGAAGGAGCGCACCGCGTCGCTGAGCAGACCCTGGATCGCCACCTGGCCCGGCGTCCGGGAGAGGAGCACGGCGTGGTCGAGGAGCACGGCCTCGGGCGCGGCGATGCCGATGTCGAAACTGCACATCGTGCCGTGACCGAGCCCATGTGCGCCGGGCTGGGACAGCACCCCCGCGGGGGTGAAGCTGTTACTGACGTCGACGGCGTTCGTGTGCCCGCGCGACGCGAGGTGCGCCGCGTTGATGCCGGAGTCGACGACGGCCACACGCACTCCCTCTCCGGTGAACCCGTCGGCGTGCAGCTGTGCGCAGTCGAGCAGCCGCGCGACGTCTGCGTCGTTCCCGACTGGTGGATCGCCGCCGCAGGTGGGCATCGCCTCGACCACGGGGTCGGCGAAGACACCCATCACCTCGGGCCGCGTCAGTAGCTCGCTGACGACCGGGTTCTGCTCATCTCCTTCGGGAATCGTGCCGCGCACGAGCGAGGAGATGTCGGCCGCCTCGAACGACAGGTCAGGCTGATGGCCGAGCGCGAGTCCTAGCCCGCCGGCGAAGGGGGCGCGCACAGCCGGCACGACCACCGGCGCATACCTCTCGTCGAGCACGAAGCCCACGTCCGCGAGTCCCTCAAGCTCGACCGGTGGCGAGTCGAGCGCCGCTGTGGCCTCGAACGACATCGTCGGCAGCGCCGTCGGTCGTACCTGAATAAGAACGTGCATCCGTGCCCCTTTGCCGCGCATCGCTAGATATCAGTAAGGAGACCTATACCAATCCGACCTTTCGGAGACAACCCTTCGAGCAGAAAGATCTACGGTCGTAACCGATTCTTGACTTAACACGTAGACGTCTGCTGATCCGTGCCTAGTGATCACGGCGCACCCGCAGAGGTGGGTGGCGGCTTGGACTCGCGATGTGCTTCACTGCTCTCCGGCTGCGGTGGACGTCACCACACCGCGTGGTCGACGTTCAGGTCGACGATCTGCGTGGGGGCGAGCAGCGTGTGAGGGCAGGCTGTCCCTTCCGCGTCGGAGGTTCCGCATTCCGGGCCTGCTCCGGCGTCGGCCAGGAAGGAGTAGGGCCCCGGCTCGACGACGAGGCGGTAGCGGCCTGAGGCGTCGGTCGTGGCCTGAGCGCTGGGCAAGCGCGGGCCGCCGAAGAGGGCTCCGGGCAGGTCAGCGCGTGTCAGCACCGGTGCGTACAACAAGACGCGCGCGCCGGCAGCCGGGCTCGTGCGGCAGGGGTTGATGCGGTTGCCGCCCCCGATCGTGGGCATGCAGTTCCCGGTTGTCACCGTCACGCGGCCCGTTACCTCGACGGTCGTGGTCGGTGCGGGAGGGAACGTCGGCTCGGGCGGCGTGCCGGTCGGTGTTGGTCCGGTGGCCCCGCCAGGTCCGGGCTGGGAGGTCGACGGCGCGGGAGCCGTTCGAGGGCTGGCCGTCGTGGCCGTGGCCGTCGCGGCCTTCGAGCATCGACCGGCTCGCGAGCAGGCCTGCACCGTGACGCGATAGGCGACGCTCGGACGAAGACCGATGACCGTGACCGCCTGACGGTCGGCGGCCAGCCGTCGCACACGCCCGGCGACGCGAACCTTGTAATAGGCCTCGCTCCGCGACCGGTCCTTCCACCGCAGCGACAGCGAGCTCTCCGACCGCGCGGTCACCTGGAGTGCGCCGGGCGCCGTCGGCAGCGTCGCCGCCCCAGCGCTTCCTGCGCAGACCAATGTGGCGATCGCGACGGTCGCAGCGAACAAGCACGCGCCGATGGGTGGGCGGGTCACGATGCTCATAGCCAAGCGACTCTAACGCGGCGAGCCCTCTCTGGGAAGTGGAGCGATTCAGAGCGCCGAGCGGCTCGGGCACGCCAACGCCATCGATGTCAGCCCAGCGCCATCCCCGCAGATGCGGACGGCTCGGGGTCCGGCCGGCGCAGCATCCGCAACCCGTTGGCGATGCCGAGCCCGCCGGCCAGGATCGGGACGAGCAGCGCCACCTGCAGCGCCCGGTGCCGCGCGTCCTCGTTGATGGCCAGGATCTCCTCCCTGACCTGCGGCGGCTGAGACCGCAGTTGCTCCTCGAGCTGGGTGTCGCTCATGACCTCGGCGTCGTCCTCCAGCGCGTCGCCGACCTGTTGCTGGGCGGCTGCGGGGAGCACCTTGCTGTCGTGGGCCAGGTCGGTGGCCACGATCGCCAGCGTGGCCAGGAGGATCGCGCCGGCGGACGCGAGCCCGAACGACAGCCCGAACGAGCCCGCCGCCGAGTTCACGCCGGCTGCCTCGCTGACGCGCTCCTCGGAGATCGGCGACAACGTGTAGTTGTTGAGCTGGGAGACGAGCAGCCCGAGGCCGCAGCCGGCGATCATCAGCGGGCCGACTAGCGCCCAGCCGGAGCCGGCCCGCGGCACGATCGGGACGAGCAGCAGCATCCCGATCGTCACCAGCACGTAGCCGGCGAGGATGAGGCTGCTCGGCCGGCGGCGCCCGGCGCGCTTGCCGGCGACCAGCGCGGTCAAGAACATCGTCACCGATAGCGGCGCGAGCGTCAGGCCGGTCTCGAGCGCGTTGTACTCCATCACCAACTGCAGGTAGATGGGCAGCGCGATCATCGCGCCGCCCAGCGCGATGTTCTGCAGCATCTGCGCCCCGATGCCGAGGCGGAAGAGGTCGACGCCGAACAGCCCGGGGTCCAGCAGCGTCGAGCGGCCCGCCGCCTTGCGCCGCGTCAGCCACGCGGCCAGGCCGGCGAGCGAGGCCACACCGACAGCGATCAGCAGCCCGACGTACTCACCGCCCTCTTGCCACACGAGGATGCCGATCACCACACCGCCCATGCCGACGACCGACAGCGCCGCGCCACCGAGGTCGACGCCGCGCGGGCCGGTGTAGGGCACATCGTGGATCAGCCCCAGGCCGCTGAGGACGATCGCGATCACCACCAACTCGAGGGCGAAGCCGACGCGCCACGACAGGAACGTCGTCACGAAGCCGCCGAGCAGCGGGCCGACAGCCGCCGCGATCGCGGCCGCCGCCCCGACCAAGGAGTACGCCTGTCGCTGCGCCGCGCCCTCGAAGTTGCCGTGGATCAATGCCTGCATCGCCGGCAGCAGCAGCGACGCCCCGAGGCCGCCGACGATCGCCCAGCAGATGATGATCGGGACCAGGCTCTGGGCCAGCACCATCGCCAACGCGCCGAGCCCATAGCCCAGGAGCCCCAAGACGAACGCGCGCTTGCGGCCGAAGAGGTCGCCGATCTTGCTGCCGATGAGGATGAACGCCGCCGAGACCAGCGCCTCTAGGGCGATCGCCGACTGCACGCCGCTGACCGTGGTCCCCAGGTCCTTGACGACCGCGGCGATCGACACGTTCATCAACGAGGTGTCGACGACGAGCACGAACATCGCCATCGCGAGCAGCACGGCAAGGCGGCGATTTGTCGCGGTCGCCGCGCCGTCCGTCATGACGGCTGCTCGGCCAGGTAGATCAATGTCGCCTTGACGCGACGGGCGACATCGGCCGCGTCGGTCAGGCGGAGCTTGAGGAAGATCGCGGCGATGTGCTTCTCGACCGCGCGCTTGGTGAGCACGAGCTCGTCGGCGATCGCCTGGTTGCTGTGGCCGCGAGCGACGAACGTCAGGATCTCCAGCTCGCGGGCGGTGAGCTCGTTGAGCGGGGAGGACTCCGCCTGGTGACGCGCGCGCACGAGGGCCTCGACGACCTTGGCGTCGATGACCGAGCCGCCCGCGGCGACCGACTCGATCGCCGCGACGAGCTGGCCACGGTGCTGGATGCGCTCCTTGAGCAGGTACGCGCGCCGGTCCGAGCCGGACTCCAGCAGCGCCAGGCCGTAGCGCGGGTCGGTGAACTGGCTGAGGATCACGACCCCGACCTCGGGTGCGGTCTCGCGCAGCCGGGCGGCGACGGCGATCCCTTCGTCGGTGTCGGTGGGCGGCATCCGGATGTCGGTGACGACCACGTCTGGGCGCTCGGCCTCGACGGTCAGCATCAGCCCGTCTCGGTTCTGGCACGACGCGACGATCTCGATGCCGTCGGCAGCCGCCAAGACATGCTCGAGCGCTTGGCGGGCGAGGTAGCTGTCGTCGGCGATGACAACCCGGATCGTGCGGGATGGAGCGTCTGACGTGTCCGGATGAGCGGTGGTGTGCCCGCGGTCAGTCAGCAGCGGCGGGTGCAGGCCCTGTGCCAGCGCCCGCAGCTCCTCCAGCGCCGCTTCGGCGGACGCCTCGAGCTCGCGGATGCGAGCTGCCGCGCCAAGCGGGTCGTCCAGGAGCATGTCCTCCACGATGCTCAGATCGATGCGCAACGCGACGAGCCGTTGTTGCGCGCCGTTATGGAGATCGCGCTCGATGCGCCGCCGCTCGTGGTCGCGCGCGACGGAGACGAGCGCGGCCGCGATCGCCATCAGGGCACCACCTGCACCGATGCCCGCGACCGTCCGCGTCAAGCGCAGGGACGCCGGCCGGTGAAGCTCGGATGCGTGGGGTGCGGCGACGTTCATAACGAGCAACGCACGGTCGCCAGAAGGTGCGTAGCGCCCAGTGTCGCCGACCGGAGACCGGCCGGCCAACTCACCGGATTCTGTCAGTCGCCGGTAGCGGCCCCGGTCGCGGTGACACCGGCGCCGGAGCCGCGGGCCGCGGTGGTGATGGCCTGTGCCGCCTGGATCAGCCCCAGGTGGCTGAAGGCCTGGGGGAAGTTGCCGACCTGGCGCTGACGCTCGACGTCGTACTCCTCGGCCAGGAGGCCGACGTCGTTGCGCAGCGAGAGCAAGCGCTCGAACAGCACACGTGCCTCCTCGACGCGGCCGTTGGCCGCCAGCGCGCTGACGAGCCAGAACGAGCAGGCCAGGAACTGGCCTTCGCCGCCGGGTAGCCCATCGTCGGTCGCGGCGGTCGAGTAGCGGGCGACGAGCCCGTCGCTGGTGAGCTCGGCGCGGATGGCGTCGATCGTGCCGGTGACGCGCTGGTCGTCAGCGGGCAGGAACCCCACGAGCGGGATCGTCAGCGTGCTGGCGTCGAGCTCCGGCGCGTCGTAGGTCTGGGTGAACGTGTTGCGCGCGGCGTCATAGCCGTGCTCGCAAATCTCGTCGTGGACCGCGCCGCGGGTCGCCGTCCAGCGGGCCACCGGCGCCTCGAGCCCGAAGCGTTCGGCGAGCCGGATGGCGCGGTCGAAGACGACCCACGCCATGACCTTGGAGTAGGTGTAGTGCTTGGGACCACCGCGGGCTTCCCAGATGCCGTCGTCGGGCTTCTGCCAGACGGTCTCGACGTAGTCGACCAGCGCGCGCCAGCGAGGCCAGGCACGCGGGTCGATACGTCCGAGTCGAGTCGCGGCGAGGTAGCTGACGGCGACCAGCTCGCCGTAGACGTCGAGCTGGAACTGCTCAGAAGCCGCGTTGCCGACGCGGATCGGTCGCGCGCCCTCGTAGCCCGGGAGGTGGTCGAGCTCGTACTCGGTCAGGCGGCGCTCGCCCGCGATGCCGTACATGATCTGGATGTCGGCGGGATCGCCGGTGGCCACCCGCTCGAGGAAGCTGCGAAAGGTGAGCGCTTCCTCGACGTAGCCGCCGGTTAGGAGCGCCTCGAGCGTTAGGGCGGCGTCGCGCAGCCAGCAGTAGCGGTAGTCCCAGTTGCGCACGCCGCCGAGGTCTTCGGGGAGCGACGTGGTCGGCGCGGCGATCAGCGCGCCGGTCGTCGCCGACGTCAACGCCTTGAGCACGATCAGCGAGGTCAGGACCGCTTCGCGGTATTCGCCGTCGTAGGTGCAGCGATCCGACCAGCGTCGCCACCAGGCCTCGGTGCGGGCCAGCGCAGAATGGGCGTCCTCGACCAGCGGCGAGGCCTCGTGCGAGGGCCACCAGTCGAGCGAGAAGTGCTGGTGGACGCCGGCGCGCAGCGTGAACTCGGCGGTCGTCGTCGCCTCCTCGGTCGTCAGCGACAATTGCGTCGAGAGCCGGAAGGTGTCGGGGCCGGAGACCGCGACGACGCCGTCCGGGGTCGGCTCGACCCACGGCTTCGTCGCGCCGTAGTCGGGTCGCACGAGCAGGCGCATGCGCATCGGGACGCTGCCGCTGACGCCCTCGGCGATCCGGATCAGCCGCGGCGGCCCGTTGCCGCGCACGGGCATGAAGTCGGTCACGACGACCGCCCCGTGCGGCGACTCGAACCGCGTGTCGAGGATCAGCGTGCCGGGCCGGTAGCGGCGCGAGACGGCCACGGGCTGCGTGGCCGGCGCCAGCTCCCACGTGCCATGGGTCTCGTCGCCGAGGAGCGCGGCGAGCGCGGCCTGCGAGTCAAAGCGCGGCACGCAGAGCCAGTCGATGGCGCCCGCGCGGTTGACCAGCGCAGCCGACTCGAGATCCCCGAGCAGGGCGTAGTCCTCGATCCGCATGCGTTCAGACTCGTGCGGGTGGCCTGGCGCGGCAAGGGGGCGCGCACGGCACTGCACCGGGTGCAGGCGCGTCAGTGCAGGACGGCCTTGAGGGCGATCAACGCCCCCGCGAGCAGGCCGAGGGCCGCGGCGTGGACAAGGCACCGCGGCACGGTCGCGCCGGCCAGACGGGCCGCGAGGAACGCGTAGGCGCAGATCAGCGCGAGGCCTGACCACTTCGAGAGCGCGAACGCGAGGTCGACGTCGAAGGCCCCGAGCGCCGCGAACACGAAGAACACCGCCGGGAACCCGGCGCCGACGACGACCGCGATCGCCTCGCCGGCGACCGAGCGCAGCTGACGGCGATCGAGCGGGGCGCGCGTGCGGGCTTCGAGCGAGACCGCCTCGCTGTAGAGCTCGGCGAGCCCGACCGTGACGGCCGTCGCGAGGAGCAGGACGGCCATCGCTCCAGCGGCTGGCGGATGCTCCTGGAGCGCGACGACGAGCGCGAGCCCGACGAGGGCTCCGTAGAGCGTTCGTGCGACGTCGCGCGATCCGAGATGGGCGGTGACGATGGCGGGAAGCGGCGACGCCGGCGGGACGTGAGGCACGGGCTCGGCCACGTCGTCGGGGTTCCCCGGCGCGTGGAGGTGCCATGCGCCGCGCGCTAGCCGGTCGCGCCGCGAGCAGGTCCGCGATTGCAACGGCTGTCGCGACGGCGTAGCGTCGCTCACCGTGTCCATGGGGAAGAGAGTGTCGGTCGCGCTCGGCGCGGCGCTGACGGCGGGCGTTCTGGCCGCGGTTGCGTTTGGGCAGGACGTGCCAATTCAGACCGCCGTCACGGTCAAGGTGAAGCCGGACGAGGCTGGGACGCCGAGCCACCCGCGGGCGATCCGGATCGACGCCCATGGGAGGATCGACATGGCGGACGCGAGCGCCCCGCTGATGCCGCAGTCGGTCGACGTCTGGTTGCCCAAGGGCTGGATCTACAACGGCGCCAAGCACCCCGCCTGCACCGTGGCGATGCTGAACGACGGCGGCCCGAGCGGGTGCCCGCCGGAGTCGATCATGAGCTACGGGACCGCCCATGCCACCGTCATCGGCGACCGCAGCCCGCCCCTGCGCGTGACCGTCATCAACGGCGGCCGGACCAAGATGTACTTCTGGGTCGTGATCCAGAACCCGACCCGCGTCCAGGCGGCCGCCCCGGGAAGGATCACCAAGCTCAGCTCGCAACGATGGTCGTATCGGCTGCACGTCGACATCCCGTCGAGCCTGCGCGTCGTTGCCGGCATCACGATCGGCCTGGACTCCTTCGAGGCGACGGTCGGGCGCGGCGACTGGATCGCCACGACCCACTGCCCGCGCGACCATCGCTGGCGCTACCACCTCCGGATGACGCACACGTCCGGCCAGGTCGCCGACATCGACGGCTCGGTGCCCTGCCGGAGCTGATCGCCGAACGCTGAAGCCTCAGCGCACCGCGCGCCGGGCGGCCAGTTGGCCGAGGCGGCGGAGCGCCTCGTCGTTGCGGCGTCGCAGGAGGAAGTCGGTGATGGGGTTGTGCAGCAGGCGGCTGACACGGTCGCCGGGGCCTTCGACCATGGTGACCTGGGTGCGGTCGCCGAGGTCGAGGAGGTCGAGGATCACGCGGGCGGTGCCCAGCGGGCGGGCCCGTGCCTGAAGCACGAGATGCCGTGGCTCGGTGACCTCGAGGACCTCGGTGTTGTCGTTGAGCTTGAACGGGCCGGCGCCCACGCGGTGGTGCAGCTTGGCGCCGACGGCGGGCCATGACGCGTCGGCGTCGCGGATGGCGTCGGCGCCGACGACCCAGTAGGCATAGGTCTTGGGGTCCGACAGGACGGAGAAGACCTGCCCGATGGGGACCGGGAAGGTCGCGACGTTGTGGGCCATGTCCCGCGTGCGGTACCCGTGGCGGTCTTCGGCCATGTGCGGTCGAGGGTCCGCGAGGACGCGTCCTCTGAAGCTGGCGCGTGCCCGCCGGTCGTCGTCGCATCGATGTTTCCCGGCGACCGCAGACAGGGACCCCCGTCAGGACCACTTCCCCTCCAAGAGGAGCCGCATCACATGATCACGCGCATCGACCGGCTGGGCGTCGCCCTTCCGCCTCCATCAGATCCCGACCCCGACGGGGCTGCCGCCGTCCAGGAGCTGATGGGCGGCCGGTTCGGCGAGATGTCGACGTTCATG
This sequence comes from Baekduia sp., assembly GCA_040509415.1. GTDB lineage: Bacteria > Actinomycetota > Thermoleophilia > Solirubrobacterales > Solirubrobacteraceae > Baekduia. The sequence continues at coordinate 13,856 of JBEVLC010000424.1, forward strand.
AACTACACCTTCCAGTCGTTCAACTTCCGTGGCCGGCAGGCCGCACGGCCGTTCTATGACCTGATCGCGAACATCGCCGCTGAGGAGTTCGGTCACATCGAGGTCGTCGCCGCCGCGATCAACACGATGCTGACCGACCCCGCGCAGGTCGACGCGCAGGCACCGGACGCGACGCTGGCCAAGTACAAGGGCGTCGGCGCCTCGCACCACTTCCTGGCAGGCGGCAAGGGCGCGCTGCCCGCCGACTCACGTCAGATCCCGTGGACCGGCGACTACGTGTTCAGCTCGGGCGATCTCGTCGAGGACCTGACCCACAACTTCTTCCTGGAGACCGGGGCCCGCAACGGCAAGTTGAAGGTCTACCAGATGGTCGAGCACCCGGCCGCCCGCGCGCTGACCGGCTACCTGCTCGTCCGCGGCGGCGTCCACCAGGTCGCTTACGCCCGCGCACTGGAGAAGCTCACCGGCGTCGACATGATGAAGGCCTTCCCAGCCCCGCGGATCCCGACCGACAAGATCCCCGAGTGCCAGCCGCACATCAAGAAGGGCCTGCATCGGATCCTGTACCGCTTCTCGACGACCGACTACCACGAGATCGCCGCCGTCTTCAACGGCCCGCACCCGGAGACGGGGGAGGACCTGATCGTCGAGGACGGTCCGCCGGAAGGCGCGCTGCCCAACGACCTGCCGCCGCAGACCGACGTCTTCGCACCCGACTACTCGCCTGAGGCCATCGCCGAGATCGCCCAGAAGCTGCGCAAGGCCGCGGGCTTCGACAAGCCAACCGGCAAGGTCGCCGAAGATGCCTAGGTCCGCGCGTGTCGGTGTGTGGCGCCGCGTGACCACGGGTAATGCCCGGGCATGATCGGCGCCCTCATCCTTGGTCTCGTCGCGGGCTTCATCGGCCGGGCCCTGGTGCCCAACGACGTCTTCAGCGGCATGGACGGCCCCAAGTCCTGGGCGGCGTCCGTGGCGCTGGGCCTGGTTGGCGCGCTGGTGGGCTACTTCATCTTCACGCGCGGGCTCGGCATCGGGGATGACGACGCCTTCGATCTTGGCGGTCTGCTGAGCGCGATCATCGGCGTCGTGCTCGTCCTGCTGCTCGCTGGCGCGCTGGTCAAGCGGACGCCCAGTCGGGGCGTCTAGGCGCATAGCGGTTCCTTGGAGAGCGCGGTTGCAACGCTTCGGTTGACGGCGTAGCGTCGCTCACCGTGTCCATGCGGAAGAGGGTGCCGGTCGCGCTCGGCGCGGCGCTGGCGGCGGGCGTCTTGGCGGCGGTTGCGCTCGGGCAGGATGTCGTCCCGATCCAGATCTCCGCCACGGTCACGGTGACGCCGGACAAAGCCGGCACGCCGAGCCACCCGCGGAGCATTCGCGTAGATGCTCGCGGAACGATCGACACGCCGGACGAGCGTGCCCCGCTGATGCCCCGGTCGGTCGATGTCTGGTTGCCCAAGGGCTGGATCTACAACGGCGCCAAGCGCCCCGCCTGCACGCTGGCGAAGCTGCGTACCAGCGGTCCCCGCGCGTGCCCGCAACGGTCGTTCATCAGCTGGTCAACGAGCGGTATCGGCGACCCCAACGACCTCAGCCCGCCGCCGCGCGTGACCGTCATCAACGGGGGCCGGAGCAAGATGTACTTCTGGGTCGTGCTGGACCTTCCCGCGCGCGTCCAGACGGCGGTCACCGGCACGCTCACCAAGCTCAGCTCGCCGCGCTGGTCCTACCGGCTGCACGCCGACGTCCCGCCCATCCTGCACGTCGTCTCCGGCATCCCGATCGTGGTGGACTCCTTCCACATGACGGTCAGGGAGGACGACTGGATCGTCACGACCCACTGCCCGCGCGACCGTCTCTGGCGCTACCACCTCCGGATGACGCACACGTCCGGCCAGGTCATCGACACCGGCGGCTCGGTGCCCTGTCGAAGCTGATCGCGGGATGGGTGTGACCGTCGACGACCTTCAAGCGGCGCTCAGAGATCCTGAGTGCCCGTACCTCGTCGACGGTGGCGACTACGTCGATGCCCTGAGAGAGGGCCGGCAGCTGCAGCGGACACGCGTTCTGAACCTCGCCGATCTCATCGCCTTCCTCGATGCTCGGGGGACCAGCGCGAACTCGCTCCGAGAGCTCGATCGCCTGATGATCGAGGAGATGGGCGCTGAGCGCGTCGATGTCGTGAACCTCGACGAAATCCATCATCGGCTGCTGCGGCGGATCACCCGAAGACGACCCCCGATCACCAACGCCCACTACGCCGTACCCGATCTTCCGGCGAGCGCTCCGCGGGGCTGACGGACTCGCCGCTCGATCGCCGGATGTTCGGTCCGGCACGTGGGTAGTGCCTTCACAACCCCTACCGAAGGAGACCGTGATGGCCGAGTTGACCCCGCTGGACGAGAAGCTCGCAGAGGTGCTTGGGCTCGCACAGGCTGCGCAGACCGCAGCTGAGACGGTGGCCAAGATGGAAGACGCCGAGGGCTTCTCCGGAGAGCTGTCGCGCATGCGCGACCAGGCGGCCGAGACCGAGCGGCGCACCGACGAGCTGGTTGATGGTCTCGACGGCAAGAAGACCGCGATCCGGGACATGGCGCGCGAGACCAAGGGCGAGGCCACGGAGATGATGGAGACCTACCTCGCCGACGAGGAGGAGGCCCTCGATGGCTTTGAGTTCCTGAGCATGGCCGAGGCGGGCGAGCTGTGTCACTGGGAGATCGTCGAGAAGATGTCGGAGACGATCGGTGCCGATGACGTTCGCGCGCTGGCGGGGTGGGCTGTCGGCGTTCAGCGTGAGCACGTCGAGGCCGTGCGCCGCGCGTCGCTGGCGCTCGCGGCCCAAGAAGCGTTCAGCTGACGGGTATGGCCATGAAGCCTCAGGACATCACGGAGCGCATCGAGGGACTCGCCGATCTCGACGCGCCATCCCAGATCATCGGCACGCAGGTGCGCGACACGGTCAGGCCGGGGCCGGTCAAAGACGCGTTGCAGGGCACGTGGATGGGGCACGCACTGCATCCGCTGCTCACCGACGTGGTCATCGGCACGTGGACCAGCGCCCTTCTGCTCGATCTCACCGGCGGCTCCGGTGGCGACCGGCTGGTCGCCGCCGGGGTCGTCTGCGCCGTCCCGACGGCGCTGACCGGGGCAACCGACTGGGCTGACGTGGAGGCACGCGATCCCGCCGCCCGTCGCGTCGGGATCGTGCATGGGTTGGCCAACGCGGCCGCCCTCGGCCTCCAGCTCTGGTCGCTCGCGGCTCGCAGTCGCGGCAAGCGCGCCCGCGGCGTCGCGTTGTCGGTCGCGGCCAACGGGCTGCTCGGGGCCAGCGGCTATCTCGGCGGCCACCTGAGCTACGTGCGAGGTGTAGGTGTCGGGGATCGTCGGGTAGCGGGATGACATGAAGGCACTTACCTGGCACGGCGTCCATGACGTCCGTGTCGACACCGTCCCCGATCCCACCATCCAGGAGCCCACCGACGCGATCATCCGCGTGACCTCCTCGGGGCTGTGTGGATCCGATCTCCATCTCTACGAAGTGCTCGGCGCCTACTTGGACGCCGGCGACGTCCTCGGGCACGAGCCGATGGGCATCGTCGAAGCGGTGGGGGCCGAGGTCACGCACATCAAGGTCGGCGATCGTGTCGTGATCCCGTTCAACGTCTCGTGTGGCCACTGCTTCATGTGCGACACCGGGCTGCAGTCCCAATGTGAGACGACCCAGGTCCACGAGTACGGCACGGGCGCCTCGTTGCTGGGCTTCTCCAAGCTCTACGGGCAGATCCCGGGCGGTCAGGCCGAGCTGCTGCGCGTGCCGCAGGCGCACTACGGGCCGATCAAGGTGCCCGAGGGACCGTCTGACGACCGCTTCGTCTTCCTCTCTGACGTGCTGCCCACCGCGTGGCAGGGCGTGACCTATGCCGACGTCGGGCCGGGTGACAGCTTGCTCGTGCTCGGTCTGGGGCCGATCGGCGAGATGGCGACGCGCATCGCGCAGCACAAGGGCGTCGAGCAGGTGATGGCTATTGACCTTGTCCCAGACCGGCTGCAGCGCGCCCGCGCGCACGGCGTCCAGGCGATCGATTTGAACGAGCACAAGGATCTCGCGGCGTTCGTCCGCGATCAGACCGGCGGTCGTGGGCCCGATGCGGTCCTCGACGCCGTCGGTATGGAGGCGCACGGCGCGCCGGTCGCCAAGCTCGCGCACCGCCTCGTCGGGCTTCTGCCCGACGCCGCCGCGCAGAAGGTCATGGAGACGGCCGGCATCGATCGGCTCAGCGCGTTGCACAGCGCCTTCGAGCTCGTCCGCCGTGGCGGGACGGTCTCGGTCTCGGGCGTCTACGGCGGCGCCGTGAGCCCGATGAACCTCATGCAGATCTTCGACAAGCAGATCCAGATCCGTGGCGGGCAGGCCAACGTCAAGCGCTGGATTGACGACATCATGCCCTTGCTCACCGGCGAGGATGACCCGCTCGGCACCGAGAGCTTCGCGACCCACCACGTCCCGCTCGAGGACGCGCCCGAGGCCTACAAGAAGTTCCAGACCAAGGAGGACGGCACCTTCAAGGTGGTGTTCAAGCCCTGAGGAGTCGCTCAGCCCCAACTTCGTCGAGCAGGCCGCGCCGGCGCAGGACGGGTAGCACGCCCTCGCCCACGCGGTAGGCCTCCTCGAGGTGGGGATAGCCGGAGAGGATGAACTCGTCGATGCCGAGGCGGTGGTACTCCTCGATGCGGTCGGCGACCTCCTCGTGGCTGCCGACGAGCGCCGTGCCCGCGCCGCCGCGCACGAGGCCGACGCCGGCCCACAGGTTCGGTGAGATTTCCAGCGCGTCGGTCCGTCCGCCATGCAGCGCGGTCATGCGCCGCTGGCCTTCGGACTGCGAAGCGCGCTGGACGGCCTGGGCCTCGGCGATCGCGTCGGGGCTGAGGCCGGCCAGCAGGCGATCGGCCTCCGCCCACGCCTCCTCAGACGTGTCCCGGGCGATCGCGTGCAGGCGGATGCCGAAGCGCAGCTCGCGACCTTCGCGGTCGGCGGCGGCACGCACCGCGGCGATCTTCTCGGCCACCGCCGTCGGCGGCTCGCCCCAGGTCAGGAAGACGTCGGCGTAGCGCGCGGTGACCTCGATCGCCTCGGGTGACGAGCCGCCGAGGTAGATGTCGGGCCACGCCGGAGGCGCGACCAGTTGCGCGCCCTCCAGGCGGAGGTGCTCACCGGCGAAGTCGACCACCTCGCCGGTCCACAACTCGCGGAGCACGTGGAGGAACTCGCCCGCGCGCGAGTAACGGTCTGACTTGCTCAGGAAGTCGCCGAAGCGCCGTTGCTCGGCATCGTCGCCGCCGGTGACGAGGTTGAGCAGCAGCCGGCCACCGGAGATCCGCTGGTAGGTCGCGGCCATCTGCGCCGCCAGCAGCGGCGCCTGAAGACCGGGCCGGAAGGCGATGAGGTACTTGAAGCGCTCGGTGACCTGCGTGAGCCCCGCGGTAACGACCCAGGCGTCCTCACACCAGGAGCTCGTCGGCGTCAGCGCACCACGGAAGCCCAACTGCTCGGCCGAGCGGGCGATCTGCCCCAGGTAGGCGATGTCGGGCGCGCGCTGCACACCGTGCTCGGTCACGCGCGATCCGCTGACGCCGACCGCGTTGCCGAGGCTGAGATCGGATCGGGAGTCGCCGCTCGTGGGCAGGAACCAGTGGATGGCAAGCATGTGCTGTCTGTCGATTCAGAAGAGGGTTGTCACGAGTCCCGGATCGCGGCCCGCACCTGCTCGCGGAACGCGACGAACGCGGGATCGCCGCGCAGCGCGTCGGTCCGGTCAGCGGGGTCAAACGGCGGGCGCTCGTCGAAGACGATCCGTCCCGGGCGCGATGACATCACCAGCACGCGCGTCCCGAGGAAGACCGCTTCCTCGACGCTGTGGGTGATGAACAGGGCGGTCTTGCCCGAGCCGAGCCAGACGCGCAACAGCTCGGCCTGCAGCCGCTCGCGGGTCAGCGCGTCCAGCGCGCCGAAGGGCTCGTCGAGCAGCATGATCGCCGGGTCGTTGGCCAGCACGCGGGCGATCTGGCAGCGCTGCTGCATCCCGCCCGACAGCTCGTATGGCGCTGCCGCGGCGAACTCGGTCAGGCCCACGCGCGCCAGCTGCTCGTCGGCGATCGCAAACCTCGCGGCCTTGCGCGCGCCCCGCAGCCGGGGACCCAGCGCGACGTTCTCGCGCACGTTGAGCCACGGGTAAAGGTTGGGCTGTTGGAAGACGACGCCGCGCTCCGGACCGGGAGCGCGGACCTGCGCGCCGCCGACGAGCACGTGGCCCGTCGACGGCGTCAGGAACCCGGCCAGCAACTGCAGCAAGGTGGTCTTGCCGCAGCCCGACGGGCCCACCAGCACGACGAACTCGCCGGCCTCGATGTCGAGGTCGAGCGGCCCGAGGGCGTGGACCTCGGCCCCGCGCCCGTCGTAACAGTGGGCGACGCCCCGCAGGGCTATGCCGTCAGCCGCCGACACCGCTGGCGAAGGTCGCGTTCACGGCGGCCCCGTAGGACGCCTCGGGCTGCACCTTGTCGATCTGGGCCAAGTCCTTGTTGAACTGCGCCGCGGCGAACAGGTTCTTGGCCAGGCCGCCACCGAGGTAATCGGCTCCGGCCTGCTCGGCCGCGGTCAGGAAGATCAGGTCCTTGAGCTGCGGCAGGACCTCCTCGGCACTCACGTTCAGCTCGGCGCCGACGGCGGTGGCCACGGCGTCCGGATCCGAACGGTACAACTTGACCGCGCGATCCTGCTGAGCGACCCAGGTCTTGACGGCGTCGGGGTACTTGCCCGCGAAGTCCTTGGTCACGACGGCCAGGTCGTAGGTCGTCTTGCCCTCCTTGGCCAAGTCGGCGCTGGTGACCAGCACGTGCCCGCCGTCCTTGATCAGCTTGGCGAGGTTGGGGTTCCAGACGTAGGCACCGTCGATGTCACCACGGCTCCAGGCGGCGGCGATGGCATCGGGCTCGGCGTCGATGACCTTGACGTCCTTGGCGGTCAGCTGATGGTCCTGCAGGGCGGCGAGCAGCGAGTAGTGCGAGGTCGAGGCCAGCGGCGTCGCGACCTTCTTGCCCTTGAGCTGCTCGATCGAGGTGATGTCCTTCTTGACCACCAGGGCCTCGGCCTTGCCGATGACGTCGTGGATCCACGGCACCTCGTAGGGCAGCGGCTGCGACAGACCGCGCGAGACCGGGCTGGAGCCGGCGAGGCCGATGTCGACCGAGCGCGCGGCGACGGCCTCGTTGACCGATCCGCCCGAGTCAAACAGCTTCCACTCGATCTTGGTGTTCGGCAGCGCCTTCTCCAGCCAGCCTTCGTGCTTGACCACGAGGTCCCCGTTGGGGATCGCCTGGTAGGCGATGGTGAGCTTCTTGGGCGCGGCGGCAGCAGCAGGCTTGCTCGCGGCGGCCGTGGCGTTGTTGTCGCTGTTGTCGTCGGAGCCGCAGGCGGCCACCGCGAGGACGGGGATGGTCAGCAGGAGGCCGAGGACGGCACGGGGTCTCATAGGTGTCTCTCTTGGGGTGGTGGTTTGGTGGTCAGGACTTGCCGCGCCAGGGCACGACGCGCTGCTCCAGCGCGCGCACCAGCTGGTCGAGGACGATCGCCGCGAGGCCGATCAGCACGATGCAGAGCACCGCGATGTCGGTCTGCTGGAACTTCTTGGTCTCCCAGGCCAGCCCGCCGATGCCGGGGATGCCGTCGACGGTCTCGGCCGCGACGATCGTCGTCCACGCGAAGCCGATCGCCAGGCGGACGCCGGTGAACAGCTCGGGCAGCACGGACGGCAGGACGACGAAGCGGGTGACCTGCCAGCGGCTGGCGCCGAGCGCGAGCGCGCCGTCGAGTTGCCGGCGTGGGATCCCGCGGACGCCATGCAGGACCGAGAGCGTGATCGGCGGAAACGCGGCGAGGAAGAGGAGCCAGACCTTCGAGGCGTCCTCGATGCCGAACCAGATGATCAGCAGGCTGAAGTAGGCCAGCGGCGGCAGCGCGCGCACGAACGTCACGTACGGCTCGAAGATCACGCGAAACGGGGTGACGGTCGCCAGGAGCAGGCCGAGCGGCACGCCGAAGGCGATCGCCCAGCCGACGCCGCGGATGATCCGCCAGAGGCTGTGCCACAGGTGCTCGTGCAGGTAGTAGCCGCTGAGCCCGCGAGCGCCGTCGTGGACGGTCTCGCCGTCGATGAGGCGACCGAAGACGGCGCTTGGGTCCGGCACGAAGAGGTCGGACCAGACGTCCAGCTCGGCGACCAGCCACCACGCGCCGAGGAACACGGCGAGCGACAGCGTTCGCAGCCCGATGCGCCGTGTCCGCGGGGAGCGGTGGAGGGTCCACGGGGTCGGCCGGCGGGCGGCGACGGCGGCGGTCTGGGGCAGGGATGAGGCGGTGTCCGACATGCGACGCCCTGCAATCTACCTAATCTCTACAAAGATTGTCGAGAATGCGAGCGGCAGCCTTTGGTGCCGACTACACGCAAACATGAACGCGTGCGCCTCGCGGGCGCCACCTCGACGGGTGCTGTACGCTAATACACGTAATGTGTGTATCTGAGGACATGAGCGCGTGCAGAATCGGGCGCTAAAGCTGCTCGATGATCTCGCGGCCGAAGAGCGCGCGCAGCTCACCAGCGCTGATGTAAGGGCGCGGCTCGGGCTGTCGTCGCAGGCTGCCTCCAACCTCTTGGGCCGGTTGGTCGATGCTGGGTTTCTGGATCGCGTCGCGCGCGGGGTCTATGCGCTGCGGCCGCTGGGTCGGTTAGGAACCCGGGTGGCCTCTGAGGACGTGACGCTGGCCGTCGGTGCGGTCTTCGGCGATGAGCCGCATCGGATCGCCTACCGATCGGCGCTCGATCACCACGACTTGCTGGTCCATCCGGCGCGGCGCATTCAGGTCGCGCTGCCGCGGCGGGTCAAGCTCGCCCAGATCAGCGGCCGTCGCCTGCAACCGGTCTACGAATCGGCTGACACCGTGATGCACGGCACCCAGAGCGCCGGTCACGGCGCGATGGTCTCCTCCGTTGAGAGAGCGATGCTGGAGAACGCCGCTCGGCTCGATCTCTGCGGAGGCTGGGGGACCCTGGCCGGCGCACTGCGCCGCGCCGACATCGACCCGGAGCGCGTGGCCGCACTTGCCGGCCAGTTGCATGCTGAGATCGCGGTGCGCCGCGTCGCCTCGGTCGCCGAGGTGCTCGGTCTGACCGAGCTGTCCGACGCGCTGTCCCTACCGCCTCGCAGCGCGCGACTTGTAGCACTTGATCCTCAAGAGCCCGTCGAGGAGCCATGGACCGACACGCGGTGGCGCGTCCGCTGGCCCGTGCCGCCCCGCCAAGCACGAGCGCTTATCGAGGCATGATCGCCCGTAGTCACTTCACCCGGATCGCCGATGCCGACGAGGTCGACGCCAAGACCGTCGAACGCGACTATGTGCTGACCCATGTCCTGGCTGCGATCTGCCAGCAGTCCGGGAGCCGGAACATGGTGTTCAAGGGTGGCACCGCGCTGCGACTCTGCTACTTCGAGGACTACCGCTACTCGGCCGATCTGGATTTCAGCCTCACCGGGTCGATGACCACCGAGCAGGCGCTTGACCTCGTGCGTGCCGCCCTGTTCGCCTTGACCGGCGACCTGGGCTTCACGGAGCTCAGCCTCAGCGAAGATGGCAAGTACATCGTTTACGTCGGGCCGCTGGGCGGACGTCGGAGGATCAAGCTCGACCTCGCCGACGATGAGCTGGTCGAAGAGACCGCCACCGTGGGCTTGCTTGGCCGCTATCCCGACCAGCTCGACGTGCAGGTCTGCGTCTACACGCTGGGCGAGGTGGCGGCGGAGAAGCTGCGCTGCGTCATCCAGCGCCTCCAGGCCCGCGATCTCTTTGACCTCTACGAGCTCTTCGACGGCCAGGCCCTGGACGCCGAGCACGTCTGGCCGTCCTTCGAGCGCAAGGCCAAGCACAAGCGAGTCGACCCCGCACGCTTCGCCGACTCCTTCGAGAAGCGCATGCCCCAATGGAAGATCCGGTGGCAGGGCGAGATGGATGAGCACGTCCCTGGCGATCCGACGCCGTTTGAGACCATCGAACGTGCCGTTAGGCGCGCCCTGCGCACGCGACTGCGAAGCACGTGAGCACTGACGTCTTGACCCGACGCTGGTTTGCGCCACTCCGTCGCGGGGTCAGACCCCGCAACGGAAGTGCAACGGGCTACGTCGTGATCGTGTCGCTGTAGGCGTCGAAGATGCGGTTGAGGGCTTCGACGCTGTGGCGGTTGGCGTGGATGTCGCGCATGACGAGGGCGTTGGTGTCGTTGTCGGCGCCGATGTCGGTGAGGAGGTCGAGGTTGGTGGCCAGGAGGTCGCAGCGGCGTTCGTGCAGCTGCTCGATGTGGCCGCGGGTGAGCGGGACTTCGAAGTCGTCGGTGTGTGGGGCCATCTCGGGATCCCAGCCGAGCGCGTCGATGACCGCGGTCGCGTCGCGGTAGACGTCGGCCAGTGCGAGTTGCTTCGTGGGCACGTAGTCGAGGAAGTCCTCGAACGGATCGTGGTTGAACATCAGGACCTTCTTGGCCTCGATGCGCAGGACGTCGGCCGTTGAGGGGTCGACGGTGATACGGCAGGCTGAATTACCCTGGTGGGCACTCATGGAGGTGATAACTCCTTGGGTCATGCCCCCGGGCCGTTGTCGCGGTCGCGGGGGCGAAATGTTAATTATGTCGCTGCTGGAGTTTACTGGAGGGGGCGGCGGAACTTTGGTGCCATGCTGCCTGAGTCACAGATGTCCGACTGACGTGGCCAGAGTCCATGCGGATGCCAGCTAGAACACCACAGGTCGCGTTGTCCGTCGCGATGGCGGTGGCCTCCATGGCCATGCTGGGGTGCGGAGGGCACGAGCCGGATTGCAAGAGCTATCGCTTCAACGCCGAGCGCTGGGTCGATCCGCACGGCGATGACCAGTCGGCCCAGCGCCGGGAAGGTCTGGCGCTGGCTCGTTGTCGCCGGCTGATCGGGCTCACCGACGTCCAGGTCATGGAGCTGCTGGGAAGCGGGCCGATCAAGCTCGGCTCCAGTCACTGGCGCTACGCGATCGGGCCGGCCACCGAGCTCTCAGACGGCGGCGCCTTGGAGCTCTCTTTCCGGCGTGGACGCGTGGTCTCGGCGGAGGCCTATTGACGTCAGGCGCGGAGCCCGGCCGCGCGATGCCGTAGAACTACATGACATGGCGAGCTCCGAGGCAACGATGGTCGAAGCCGGCGACCGTGAGGTGCGCGTGTCCAGCGCCGACCGCGTCATCTTCCCCGCAACCGAGCGCACGCCGGTCGTCACGAAGCTCGATGTCGTCAACTACTACCTCGCGGTCGGCGACGGGATCATGCGCGCGCTCGCGCGGCGGCCGGTGACGCTGGAGCGCTGGCCCAAGGGCGTTCATCCCGACACCGTCGTCGCGACCCGCGAGAACACGCGCGGCGCCGATGCGTTCTTCCAGAAGCGCATCCCGCGTGGCGCGCCGGACTACGTCGAGACCGCGCGGATCGAGTTCCCATCCGGCCGCCACGCCGACGAGGTCTGCCCGACCGAGATCGCCACCGTGGCCTGGGCCGCGCAGATGGGCACGATCACCTTCCACCCGTGGCCGGTGCGCCGCGAGGACGTCGATCACCCCGACGAGTTGCGTCTCGACCTCGACCCGCAGCCGGGCACCGACTTCGACGACGCGGTGCGCGTGGCCGCCGAGGCGCGCACGCTGCTGGCCGACCTCGGCTACATCGGTTACCCCAAGACCTCGGGTGGCCGGGGCGTCCACATCTACGTCCGCATCGAGCCGCGCTGGACGTTCACCGACGTGCGCCACGCGGCGATCGCGTTCGGCCGCGAGCTCGAGCGGCGCCTGCCCGGCGAGGTGACGACCAAATGGTGGAAGGAGGAGCGCGGTGAGCGTATCTTCGTCGACTACAACCAGAACGCGCGCGATCGCACGATCGCCTCGGCCTACAGCGTGCGGCCCAAGCCGGGCGCGCCGGTCTCGGCGCCGGTGACGTGGGACGAGCTGGCGAGCGGCATCGCGCCCGAGGACTTCACCGTCGCGACGATGCCCGAGCGCTTTGCCGAGGTCGGCGATCTGCACGCGGCGATCGACGATAAGGCCCACTCCCTGCAGCCGCTCCTCGACATGTATGAGAAGGACGAGGCAGGGGACATGCCCTACCCGCCCGATTACCCCAAGATGCCCGGCGAGCCCAAGCGCGTGCAGCCATCGCGCGACACCGACCGCAAGCGCGACTAGCCGGCGGCTCGCGGTGCGGTTGCGCCGTCGTCGAGCACCGTCCCAAGCTTGGTCCGGCCAACTGCCGTTGCGAGGCGCGCGAGCCGTTGGCCGAGGGTGGGCCAACCCCGAGGCCATCGGCTGGCGCCCAGGGCTCGCCCTCTCGCTCGCGGCGCTCGGCCAGGCCGAGGATGGCGTTCGCATCAGGGCATCACCCTGAGGTTTCTCGTCGGCGCGTGGATGGCACCTGGACGTTGAGATCCAACGTCAGGGTGCCATCGGCTGGCTCAGTCGGTCGCCTGCGGCAGCTTCTTGGTCCCGCGCCGCGGCGCCGGGGCCGACGGGGGCGGGACGACCGGCCCGATGTCGCCGTCGGGTGCCTCGTCGAGGTCGACGATCACCGGTGCGTGGTCGCTGGGCCCCTTGCCCTTGCGGGCCTTGCGGTCGATCCACGCCGCCTGGACGCGATCGGCGACCGACGCGCCGGCGAGGACGAGGTCGATCCGCATCCCAAGATCCTGGTGGAACATGCCGGCTCGGTAGTCCCAGTAGCTGAAGACGCGCTCGTCGGGCCAGCGGTCACGGACGACATCATGGAGACCGACGGCCTGCAACTCGGCCAGCGCGGCGCGCTCGGGTGGCGTGACGTGCGTCTGGCCCTCGTAGGCGCTGGGGTCGAAGACGTCCTCGTCGGTCGGCGCGATGTTGATGTCGCCCATCACAACGGTCGTCGCCGGGTCGCCCGCGGCGACCACATCGCGCAGCCACGCGAGCCAGGCCAACTTGTAGTGGTAGTGCTCGGAATCCGGTGTGCGCCCGTTGGGCACGTAGACCGACACCACGCGGGTGCCCCCGCACGTGGCCGCCACCGCTCGCGCCTCGGGATGCGGGAAGCCGGGCGCGCCGTCGCCGAGGCCGGAGACGACGTCCTCGAGCCCGACGCGCGAGAGGATCGCCACGCCGTTCCACGCCGCCTCACCGTGCAGGGCGACCTCGTAGCCGCGCGCGGCGAGCTCGTCGCCGAGCAGCGCGGTGAACGCCTCGTCGGCGAGCTTGGTCTCCTGGAGGGCGACGACGTCGGGCTGACGCTCGTCGAGCCACGGCAACAGGCGCGGGACGCGCTGCTTGGCGGAGTTCACGTTCCAGGTGACAAGGCGCACGGGGCACACGCTACGTGCTGCACCCGCCGTCATGACGGCTGCTGGGGGCGCGCGCGTGCTGACTCAGGGCGCCAAGCGGAACGGCGGGTACTCGTCGGTGACCAGGGCGAAGGCGTAGGCGACGACGCGCAGGTGCCAGCGGCCGACGCCGACGACGTAGTCATAGAGCCCGCGCGGGTAGCGGCCGGTGAAGAGGATCGCGAACCAGGCGATCACGACCGCGACGAGGACCCCGAGGTAGAGGAAGGCCAGCACGATGTAGTGCGGGATCGCCAGGAGCCACTTGACGAGCGGCAGCCAGCGGTTCAGCTGCGCGGGGTCGGGCTCGGGCAGGTGGAGGTGGACGTCCTGCTGCTCGTCGGTCGAGGGATAGCGATCGGTCAGCAGCGCTCCGTATGCGCTGACGCGGGCGATGAAGCGCAGCAGCTCGCGGTTGAACTCAAACCACCAGCGGGGGTACTTCTCGCGGAACACCAGCATGAGCAGTGGTGGGAGGACCAGGAGGCCGGTGCCGCTGGCGGCGACGGTGTAGGTCTCGTCGGCGTGCTGCCAGGAGGTGTCGTAGCCGCTGATGGAGCTCAGGACGATCGCGATCGGGATGATGGTGAACACCCGCAGCGCGGAGGTCAGCCGGTTGAGGTCGCGGTCGGGGTAGGTGACGTCGAAGGTGAGCGGGGCCGTGGGCGGCGGCGGGTCGGGCTGGAACTCGGACATGTGCCCAACCTACGCCTATGTCATAGCCGCGGCGATGAGTTTCGGGAACCCGCGTCGTCTGGAGGCCATGACCGAATCCACGCAGGCCCCAACCACAGTCTCGAACATCGGCGTCGCCATGTTCACCGTCGCCGACCAGGACGCGGCGCTCACGTTCTACACCGAGAAGCTTGGCTTCGAGGTGCGCAGCGACGTCCGCTTCGGCGAGAACGGCGAGATGCGCTGGCTGGAGGTGGCCCCGCCCGGCTCGCGCGCCCGCCTCGCGCTCAACCCGCCGATGAACTCCCAGCCGGGCGGCGGCGGGATCGGCGTCGAGACCAAGGACGTCCTGGGCGAGCACGCGCGCCTGAGCGCCCTTGGCGGCATCGACCTCGACCCCGAGCCGATGCGCACGCCGGGCGCGCCGCTCATGTTCATGCTGCGCGATCCGGACGGCAACACCGTCGTCGTGGTCGACGAGCCGTCCGCCGCGTAGGGCGCTCGCGCGCCTACGAGCGTAGGAATCGATGCCCCAACTTCGCCCCATGGACGCGACCCTCGACGGCTACGCCTGGCTGCCGCGCATGATCGACAAGTCACGCGCAGCGCGTGCCGGCACGCTCGGTGATGCGGTGCATCCGTGTCCGGTCGACCGGCGCTGCCTGGCGTTGCTGGGGATCGACTTCGCGGCGTTCAGCGACGTCGTTGCACGGTCAGCCGATGACGCGGAGGCGCTGGCGGGATTGCGCGCGGCCGGGATCGCGTCGGCCGACGCGGCGTGGTTTGACGCGCCGGCGTGGGAGGACGCGCTGGCGGAGATGGTCTGGCGCTCAGATGGCGAGACGATCAGCGACCGCGATGCGCGCAACATCATCATCTTGCACACCGAGGAGGCGGTGACCGTGACCTGGTCGCGGTACTCCAGCGGCGAGCACGGGCCGGAACTGCATCTGCACCGCGAGCACACCGACGCCTTCTACGTGCTGAGCGGCACGCTGCGGTTCGCGCTGGGTCCGGAGGGCGAGCAGGTCGTGCGGGCGACGGCGGGGACGTTGGTGTCGGCGCCACCGGGCGTCGCGCACAGCTTCATGAACGACGACGCCGAGGACGTGACGTGGCTGAACATCCACACGCCGGACGCCGGCTTCGCCGCGTTCCTGCGTGGCGCACGTGACGGGCGCCCGGCACCGTTCGACTCCTTCGACGTCCCGGCAGAGACCGGGGGCGACGGTGGCCTGCCCGCGAGTGAGGCGGCTGTCGTCGTGCCCGACGCGAACGACGGCGTGTCCTACGAGGGCTCGGATCTCCGCGTGACCGCCGATCGCTTCCGCGTGGACATCGTCGTCCCCGGCGCCCCCGCGCCGGTGTCCTACTGCCGGATCTAGCTCAGGCTGCTTTAACCCGGCCGGCCCAGGCAGCGGGCTGCATCCGCCAGGCGTCGAGCGACCATTTGAGCGACCGTGCGCGCTGCCAGGCGCCGCGGTTGGGTGTGGGCGATCGCGCCGCGGATCCCGCGTCCGAGCTCCAGGCAGATC
This sequence comes from Baekduia sp., assembly GCA_040509415.1. GTDB lineage: Bacteria > Actinomycetota > Thermoleophilia > Solirubrobacterales > Solirubrobacteraceae > Baekduia. The sequence continues at coordinate 29,521 of JBEVLC010000424.1, forward strand.
TTGGGCAGCTGCGTGGTCTTGCCCGAGCCCCGTCTCGCCGGCGACCACGACAATGTCGCGGTTTCGTCGCAGTTCAACAACCCAACAACTCCAGGGTATCTGTCATGCCTATTGCTTGGGACGGGTAGCGGACCGCCGAAGACTGACGTCGTGGGGCGCTGGTCGCGGGGCGGACCTGGTCTATTGCGAGCGCCGGGGTGGTGCGACTTGTTGGTGGCGTTCCGCTCAGACGGTGGATGGGGTGCCGGCGTGGTCCGTTCTCACCGAGGGGAGTGAGCGGGGTCGGTTGTGCGTGGCGTTGGCCTGTCGTCCGCTGAGGTCGGGGTTGGCGATTCGCGTTGTGTCTGAACGACGGATGGCACTTTGGCGTTGGATGGCAACGTGTAGGTGCCAGCCGTCTCAGCGCCGCAACGGGGTCAGACCCCGCTACGAAGTGGCGAAGTCGTAACGGCTGCGAGCGTTGTCGCAGTTCCGTGTCAGCCCTGGGTACGTTGACCGGGAATATCCCGGTCTGAGCACGATCGTCACGGAGCGCCGACCATCCAGCGACACCCCGCACCTGGCCAAGCGCGCTCGCCCGGGTGCGATGCTCTGCGGATGCCAGAGCACGACGACGCGCAGGCGGCGCGCGAGCTGGAGCGCATCCCGCTCGATCTCCCGCTAGGTCTGGAGATCCAGTGGCTGGGCGTCTCGGGCTACCGGCTGACCTACGAGGGCGTGTCGATCTTCATCGACCCCTACGTCTCGCGGGTGCCGCTGCGCGCGCTGTTGCTGCGTCGCCGGGCGCTGCCTGATGCGACGCTGATCGAGCGCTACGCCAGCGCGCCCGGAGCGGTCGCGGGGATCCTGGTCGGCCACACGCACTTCGACCACGCCGTCGACGCTCCGGCTCTTGCGCTCCGGCACCAGACGAAGGCCTATGGGTCGGCGTCGCTGGCGCACCTCATGCGGCTGCACGGCGTCGGCGAGCAGGCCGTCGAGGTCGTCGCGCATCAGCCCTACGAGCTGGGGCCCTTCGTTGTCCGATTCGTCCCGAGTCGGCACTCCAAGCTGCTGCTCGGGCGCAAGGTGCCGATGGACGGCGAACTGACCTGCGAGCACCTCGACGGCCTGGTGCCCGGCAGTTACAAGTGCGGCGCGGTCTACGGCATCCGCATCGACGTCGCCGGGATCTCGCTCTACCACCAGGGCAGCGCCGACCTCAACGACGGCGAGCTAC
>JBEVLC010000425.1:0-4488 GCA_040509415.1 Baekduia sp.
CGTGCGAGCCCGCCTTCAAGCCACGGGCCCGCATGTCCTCGGTGAACGAGCTGAGCGTGGCGGCCTGGGCGACGCGCGCCTCGGCCACGAACGTCCCGCGCCCCTGCACGCGCTCCACCCGTCCTTCTGCCGCCAGCCGGGTGATCTCGGCGCGCACGGTCATCCGCGCGACGCCGTAGCGCTCGGCCAACTCGCGCTCGGAGGGGAGAGGGTCGCCGGGCTTCAGCGTCTCGATCAAGTCCTCCATGATCGAGCGCAGCTGCGTGCCCTTGGGGCTGGCGCGCGACAGCTTGCGGGGGAGCTCGGCCGTCACTGGATGCCGGCGTCCTCGCAGGCCGAGGCGTAGGCCGACGTGCAGACGTCGGCAGCCTTCAAGAACCCGTCCTTGATGACCGTGTCGTTGATGTTGTCCTTGTGGATCGACAGCGTCGGGACCAGCACCGACGGGACCTGGCCCGCGCCGTTGTCGGTCTTGCTCGTCGCGATGCCGGCCGGGACGGGCTTGCCCTGGGCCAGCGGCACGGCGATCTCGGCCGACTTGCCGGCGATCTCCTTGAGCGGCTGGTAGACCGTCATCAGCTGCTCGCCCTTGAGGATCCGCTGGATGCCGGTGACCTCGGCGTCCTGGCCGGTGACGAAGAGCTTGTCGGGGTCCATGCCCGCGGACTTCAACGCGGCGATCGCGCCACCGGCCATACCGTCGTTGGCGACGTAGATCGCGTCGAAGCCGGACTTGCCCAGCGACGTGATCGTCTGCTCCATCTCCTGCTGGGCCTTGTCGGGCGACCAGTCGGGCGTGTCATAGGACTTGACGATCTTCGCGCCGCCGCGCTTGTAGATCTCCTCGGCGCCCTTCTTATACGGCGCGGAGTTGGAGTCGGTCGGCGAGCCGTTGATCATCACGATCCTGGGGTTGGTCTTGCCGGCGGCCTTGAGCGCGTCGAGTTGCACCTGGGCCTGCTGCTGGCCGACCTTGAAGGGGTCGATCGACACGTAGTAGTCCAGCGGGGCGTCGGCGACGAGGCGACCGTAGCTGAGGACGGGGATCTTCGCCTGCCGGGCGCGGTTGACGATCGAGCCGGCCGAGGCGACGTCGACGGCGTCGAGGACGAGGACCTTGGCGCCACGCGTGATCACGGCTTCGGCCTGTTGTTGCTGCTTGGCCGCGTCTTGGGTGGCGTTCTGGTAGATGACTTCGCAGTCCGGGCACAGCTCCTTGACCTTGGCGGTGAAGAACGGCTTGTCCTGGTTCTCGTAGCGCGCGGTCTTGTTCTCGGGCAGGAGCAGGGCGATCTTCGCGCCTTCGCCGGAAGACGATGCCGTGGTGCCCGCCGACTTGTTGTTGTTGTCGTCGTCGGAGCCGCAGCCGGCCGTGATCGCCGCGAGCGCGGTCGCCAGCAAGACGGCGGCGGTTGCCCGTGGGTGGAACGTGGGGAACATCTCTCTGCCTCCTCCTCGGTGAAGCGTGCCGGCAGACCGTACCACCACTGGTATAGACCAGCAAGTCGTAATGGACTACACCAGTTAGAGGCGAGCGAGGAAGTTCACACGCGCGGCGGTGAAGAAGGTGTGGACGAAGGCCTCGCGGTCATATGGGCCCTGGCCTTGGAGGTCGAAGATCCGGTAGTCGAGGCCGGTGAGGAGATCATGGACGTCGCCCGGGCCCGTGCCGTAGTGGTCGGCCGAGCCGAGGCCGTGCTCGAAGACGAGCAGCGGGTGGTGGGCGGCCAGCGTGGCGCGGGCGCCGCGGAGCACGCCGAGCTCGGCGCCCTCGACGTCGATCTTGACGAGCGCCGGCGCGTAGCCGTCGGGGAGGGCGTCGTCGAGGCGCTCGACGGTGACCTCGATCGTCTCGGTGCGCGGCGCATCGCCGTCGGGCGTGGGGCGGGCCTTGAGGCCCGACCAGCCGGGACGGTCGAGGACGCAGACGTACGGCGCGGTGCCCGGCGTGTCGCTGAGCGCGACGGTGCGGACGTCGACGCCCGGCAATCGTCGCTTCAGCGCTGTCGCGAGCGCAGGCAGTGGCTCGAAGCCGAGGTGACGGCCGCGCGGCGCGATCCGGACGATCTCGGCGAGCACGTCGCCGGTGTGCGCGCCGATGTCGATGCAGCAGGCGTCGGGCGCGAGCGCGGTGGCGAAGATCGTGGCCAGCGCCTCGTGGTCGCGGCGGTCCTGCGTCCTCTGGGCGGGTTCGAAGGCGCGCTTGAGCGCGACCGCGCGCGGCTCGAGGCCGGCGCTGTGCAGCGCGCGGCGAAGCTGCTGCTTGGTGGACACGGTTGCGACGGTAGTACGCGGCGCCGCACTGCGCGTGAGATCAAGGAGCGACGGACGCGTCGGGCGTGGCGGGGTTCGGGATCGTGACGCCCGCGCTGTTGTCGGCCGGTGGCGTGGCGGCGCCCGTGGTGGTTCCCGGGTCCGATGGAGGGTCGGTGGCCTGGCCGCCATCGCTCGGGACGGTCTCGGTGCCGGCATCTGGGACTGTCGTCGCCGGATCGCGCGGGACGGTGCTGGTCCCGGGACGGGGCTCGGTGCCCGCGCCGGTGGAGCCTGGGCGCGCGCTGGCGCCCGACTTGCTGACGGCCGCACCCGCCGTCGCCGCGGACTTCGAGGACGACGGCGTCACCGGCGCATCGCGCTGACGGTGCCCTCGCAGGATGTGGCGGTGCGAGCGCAGGCGCACCGACCGCGGGACCGAGACCGCCCTCTCCGCGGCCGGCGTGGTCGCGGTCGTCGACGCCGCCGACCCCGCGGCCGACCCATCGTCGCCCGCGCGGACGACCAGGATCGCGGCGAGCGCCAGCAGGGCGCCGGTGACGAAGAAGAGGAGATGGCGACGGAGCACGACGTTCTCTCAACGAGTGTGACGAGCAGCAGGTGACGCCGTTTCCCGTGTGAGCAATCAGCCGGTAGGCTTGACACTCCGTCAAACAACGCGACCGGAGTGGACGCATGGCAAGTATCCAGGAGCAGGAGCAGGTCGACGTCGCCGCCACCGAGGCGGCCGTCCCCGCTGCGCGCGAGTTTGCCGTCGAGAACCCGGCAACCGGCGAGGTCATCGCCCACTGTCCGGATCTCGGTGCCGAGGAGATCGCCGCCATGGCGCGCCGCGGTCGTGAGGTCCAGCCGGCGTGGGAGGCCCTGGGCTTCGAAGGCCGCGGACGGATCCTGAAGCGCATGCAGAAGTGGCTGATCGACCACCAGGAGGAGGTCATCGCCGTCATCCGGTCAGAGACCGGCAAGACCTACGAGGACGCGCTGCTGGCCGAGATCTCCTACGGCGCCGCCGCGTTCGGCTTCTGGGCCACCAACGCCGAGAAGTACCTGGCGGAGGAGAAGGTCAAGTCCTCCGCCGTGCTGGTCAAGGGCAAGAAGCTGCGCCTGCGCTACAAGCCGCTCGGCCTGGTCGGCGTCATCGGCCCGTGGAACTACCCGCTGACCAACTCGTTCGGCGACTGCGTCCCGGCGCTGGCCGCCGGCAACAGCGTGATCCTCAAGCCCTCAGAGATCACCCCGCTGACGTCGCTCAAGCTCGCCGAGGGCCTGAAGGAGTGCGGCATCCCCGACGGTGTCTTCCAGGTCGCCACGGGTCTGGGCGCCACCGGCGCCGCGCTGGTCGACGAGGTCGACATGATCATGTTCACCGGCTCGACGGCGACCGGCAAGAAGGTCATGAAGACCGCCGCCGACACGCTGACGCCGGTCTCGCTGGAGCTCGGCGGCAAGGACCCGCTGATCGTCCTCGCCGACGCCGACGTCGAGCGCGCCGCCAACACCGCGCTGTACTACGGCATGCTCAACGGCGGACAGACCTGCATCTCGGTCGAGCGCGTCTACGTCGAAGCGCCGGTCTACGACGAGTTCGTGGCCAAGGTCACCGAGAAGGCCCGCGCGCTGCGCCAGGGCAACGGCGGTCCCGGCTCGGCCGACGTCGGGTCCATGACCTTCCCGCCGCAGGTCGACATCGTCGAGCGCCATGTCGAGGACGCCAAGGCCAAGGGCGCACGCGTCGTCGTCGGCGGCTCGCGCGGCCAGCACGACGGTGGCTACTGGTACGAGCCGACGGTCCTGGTCGACGTCGACCACACCATGTTGGCGATGACCGAGGAGACCTTCGGGCCGACGCTGCCGATCATGAAGGTCCGCGACGAGGAGGAGGCCATCAAGATGGCCAACGACTCGCCCTACGGCCTGGGCGCCTCGGTCTTCGGCAAGGACGTCGGACATGCCGAGGCCGTCGCGCGGCGCATCGACGCCGGAGCGGTCTGCGTCAACGACGCGCTGGTCAACTACAGCGCGCTGGAGCTGCCGATGGGCGGCGCGAAGGCCTCAGGCCTCGGCACGCGCCATGGCGCCGGCGGCATCCGCAAGTACTGCCAGCAGCAGGCCGTCCTGATCACGCCCTTGGCGTTCAAGAAGGACCCGCACATGTACCCCTACAACGCCCGGACGACGGGGATGCTGACCAAGCTGTTCCGGTTCCTCTACGGC
>JBEVLC010000426.1:0-27533 GCA_040509415.1 Baekduia sp.
GACGGAGCGTCAGCTCAGCAGCTGACCGTGATGTGGAACGGCTTGTTGGCCAGCGCGCCCGCGTCGTCGCGGGTGCTGACGTTGACCGTCTTCTTGTCGCCGGTCAGCTCGGCCGCCGCGGCGCCCGCGGAGGTGACCGTGGCCTCCGTGACCTGGATCGCGCAAGCCGAGATGTCGTTGGCGAACGCCACCGTGTAGGTGCCGGTGCCGGTCGTCGCAGAGCTGCTGGCCCCGCGCTTGCCGCCGAGCGTGCCGTCGGCCGCCACGGCGGCGAACGGGGTCAGGCCCTGCGCCGTGGTGACGGCGTCGTCATGGGCGGCCTTGGTGATGTCGTCGGCGCTCTTGCCGTCGACCTGGTCGGCGTTCAGCCCGGTCGCGACGCCCTTGGCGTTGGTCGTAAACGGCGCGGCGTTGACGTTGCCCGAGGTGATCGAGCCGACCTCGGTCCCGCCGTTGGCCGAGAACTCGAAGGCCCGTCCGTTGGCCAGGTTGCTGGAGCGGATGCACGGGGAGTTGCCCGTGGTCGAGCCGCCCTGCTTGGAGCGACAGCCGTAGATCGCGCCGCCGCCCTTGTCGGACTTGTTGGACTGGCGCGTGCCATAGGTGCCGTTGTTGGCGATGATCTGCGTCTCGCTCGTCAGCGCGGCCGAGTTATTCGGACCCGGGTTGCGCTTGCCGAGGATCAGGTTCTTGCCCTCGCCGGACGCGACGGCGAACGAGCTGGCCAGCAGGCCGATGATCACCGCGGATGCAAGGACCAACGAGCCCTTGGAGTGCAGCTTGCGGAACATGGTGGAAAGCCTCCCTGTCGGTTTCCTTTCCCTCTGACAACTAGGCCGATGGACCAAGGTTGCGGTGCCCAGTTCGCAATGGCGCACAGATGCAACGCCTTGTGCTGCTCAGCGCTCAGGTCTTCAGCGCGAAGATCGGCCAGGGGCCGGGGACCCCGCGGAGCAGATGCGCCCCACGCGCCTCGAAGTCCAGGCCCGAGCCGACCACCGTCCCGAAGACGGTGCCCGAGGTCAGGATCTCCTCGGGCCCGGCCATGTCACAGACGCGCGCGGCGATGTGCACGGCCATCCCGCCGACGTCGTCGCCGATCAGCTCGCACTCCCCCGTGTGCAGCCCGGCGCGGAGCTCGATCCCCAGACCGCGGACCACGGCGACGATCGTCCGGGCGCAGCGCATCGCATCGGACGGCGGCCCCTCGAAGGCGGCGATGTAGCCGTCGCCGACGGTCTTGACCTCGCGGCCTCCGTAGCGCTCCACCTCCCGGCGGATCGCGCCGTCATGGGCGGACAGGAGGTCGCGCCAGCGCGCGTCGCCCAGCCGCGCGGCGTGGCCGGTCGCGTCGACGATGTCGGTGAAGAGGATCGTCAGCAGCCGCCGCTGCAAGCCGCTGGTCGACGTACGGCTGCCGGTCAGGAACTCCTCGACCTCTCCCAGCAGCGCCTCGGTGTCGCCGATCATCGGCAGGCTGTCGTCGCCCGGCAGCTCAACCAGCCGCGCGCCGGGAATGCGCTGCGCGGCCAGCCGTGAGTGGCCGATGTCGATCAACCGATCACCGGTGCGGTGCAGGATCAGCGTCGGCACGCGCAACGACGGCAGGTGATGGCGCACGTCGATGCCGCGCAGGTTGGCCGCCATCCGCAACATGCCGGCCGGCGTCGTGGACTGGCGCTCGAGCTTGCCGAGCCATGCGCGGATCCGGGCGTCGTCGACGACGCTCGGCGCCATGTCATCGAGGTTGGCGCCGGTGCCCCAGTGCTGCAGCAGGCGAGCAAGCCGCTCCTGACGCACGGCATCGGAGTCCACGAACGGCGTCTCGTCGTCGCGCTCGGTGGTCACGATCGGCGCATAGAGGACGAGCGCGAGCGTGCGATCCGGGCGTGCGATGGCGTACTCGATCGCCAGCGGCCCACCGGCCGCATAGGCCTGCACGACGACGCGATCGCAGCCGGCGGCGTCGAGCACCGCATCGATGTCGGCCACCTCGTCGGCGAGCGATAGCGGCCCGTCGAGCGGATCCGACAGGCCGAGGCCGCGACGATCGACGAGGATCACGCGGGCGATCGACCCGAGCCGCTCCCACCACCGTCGCAGACCGGGCTCCTCTAGCAGCACCTCGATGTGCGACAGGAAGCTCCCGAGGAAGACGAGATCGACCGGCCCGTCACCGAGCACGCGAAACGCGATGTGCGACTCACCGCTCTGCGCCCAGCGGACGCGCCCCTCCTCCATGGGGCCAGCGTACTCGCGGCGGCGCTAGGCCTGGGCCGGGGCGAGCAGGCGCTCGGTCACCGGATCGACCAGGTGCGCGGGATCGCCCCGCAGCAGCCAGCCCTCCTCGGTGCGCTCCAGCAGGTGGTCGCGCGCGAGGTCACCGAGCGCGGAGGTGACCGACGGGCGCCGTGCGCCGACCAGGCGCGCGAGCGCGCTGTGGGTCAGGCCCATCGGGACCAGAACGCCGTCGGGCGTGACGCGGCCCCAGCGCTCGGCCAGCGCCCACAGCGCGAGCATCAGCCGATCCTCGAGGCGCACGAGCTGGTTGACCACCAGCCGCACCGACAGCCCACGCTGGCGCCGCGAGGCGCGCGCGAAGAGCGCGTCGATGATCGCCGGGTAGCGCACCGCCGCGTAGAGGAAGCGCTCGTCGAGCACCGCCAGGCGCAACGGCTCCAGCACCGTCCAGCGCGCGACGAAGGGCAGGTCGGAGTTGGCGCTGTCGGTGTCCCAGGGGCGCAGGATGTCGCCAAAGCCGAGGACCTCGGTCGAGGCGCGGCGGCCGAGATCGAGGTCGCGCAGCAGCAGGCCGTCGATGAGCAACAGGCCCAGCGGGGTTCCGCCGGGCTCCAACACGCCCGCGGCATCCCAGCGTCCGGTCGGCACGCGGCGCGTCTCGGCGACGAGCTGCTGACGCGCGCGATCGAGCTCGTCGGGCGCCAGGCGATCTCCAAGCTCGGGATCGGCGTCGAGGAGGCGAACGAGGTCATGGCTTGCCACGGTCTGCCAAATACTGCCCGATCGAAACGTCGACGAACCCCGATTCGACGTTAAGTCGAGCCGAATGCTGGGTATCGGCAACTCTTTTGGGGCTCTGCCTCAACGCACCGGTTACCCGCGGCGCATGAGCCGTCCGACCGCGGCCATCAGCTCATCGGTGCGGTCAGCCTGCAGCTCTTCAGGGCCACCGGTGACGCAGTGGCGCGCGTGGCCGTCGAGCAGGCCGAGGGCGACCTTGTCCAGCGCAGCCTGCACCGCGCTGATCTGGGTCAGGACGTCGATGCAGTAGCGGTCGTCGTCGACCATGCCCTCGATGCCGCGAACCTGGCCCTCGATGCGCCGCAGGCGCTTGAGCAGCTGATCCTTGGAGGCGGTGTAGCCACGGCTGGTGGGAGCGTCGGACATGCCCTGAGGATACCGCCCCGGGGTACGCCGAACGCTCGCCTGGAGGGCGAGGTTCGGTCGCGAGTATTCGCCCAGAGGGCGAAACTCGCCGTCGAGGCTAGGCTGCCCCGCGTGGACCAGCCCATCTTCGACGGCCATCACGACGCGTTGACCCGCGCGAGCGCCGATCGGCTCGTCCCGGGCCGGCCCGACGGCCACCTCGACCTCCCGCGCGCCCGCGCGGGCGGGCTGGTCGCCTCGATCTGGGCGATCTTCGTCGATGGCCCCGGAGCGGAGCTGGACTTCGGCAACGGTCTCGACGGCGGCTACGACCTTCCGCTCGCCGAGGAGATCGGCCACGCCGAGGCAGCAGGTGGCGCGACCGCGGCCGCAGGGCGCCTGCTGGCCCTCGAGCGCCACGGCCACCTGCGCGTCGCGCGGACGATCGCCGACGTCGACGCCGCAGCCAACGGCGGTCTTCCGGCGGCGATCATGCACCTGGAGGGCGCCGAGGCGATCGACCAGGATCTCGAAGCGCTCGACCATTGGCATGCTGCAGGCCTGCGGTCGCTCGGACCGGTCTGGAGCCGGCCCAACGCGTTCGGCCACGGCGTGCCGTTTCGCTTCCCGTCGACGCCCGACACCGGCGACGGGCTGACCGCAGCCGGTCGCGCGCTGGTCACGCGCTGCAACGCGCTGGGCATCGCCGTCGACGTCAGCCACCTCAACGCGCGCGGCTTCTGGGACGTCGCGGAGATCACCGACGCCCCGATCATCGCCTCGCACTGCGGCGCGCACGCGCTGGCGCCCGCGTCGCGCAACCTCACCGACGACCAGCTCGACGCGATCGGCGTCTCGGGCGGCATCGTCGGCATCCCCTACATCGTGGACTTCCTGCGCGCCGACGGCGCGCAGGATCGCTCCACGCCGTTGAGCACCGTCGTCGCCCACGTCCGCCACGTCGCCGAGCGCATCGGCGTGCGGCATGTCGGCTTCGGCTCGGACTTCGACGGCGGCGACATCCCGGACGAGCTCGGCGACGTCGCCGGGCTCCCGCGGCTGCTGCACGCCTTGGCCGACGGCGGCTTCACCGACGCGGAGATCGCCGCGATCGCGTGGGGCAACTGGCGGCGCGTCCTGGCCGCGACCTGGGGCTAGCCGCTAGCTCAGCGCGACCGCGTCGACCGGCGGGCTGAGCCGACGATCGAGCTCGGCGACGACGGCCGGGATCTCCTGCGGCGACACCGGCCGCGCGTAGAGGAAGCCCTGGCCGATGTCGCAGCCCAACGCCTCGACGACCTGGCTCTGGGCCTCGGTCTCGACACCCTCGGCAACGACGGAGAAGCCGAGCGTGCGTGCCATGTCGCAGACCGCGCGCACGATCGCGGCGGCCTGGCGGCTGGAGGCGAGGCTCGTGATGAAGCCGCGGTCGAGCTTGAGCGCGTCGAGCGGCAGGTCGCACAGGCAAGCCAGCGAGGACTGGCCGACGCCGAAGTCGTCCAGCGCGATGCGCACGCCGGCTTGGGCCAGCGCGTCGAGCGTCGCGTTGGCGACCTCAGGATCGTCCATGACGGCGGACTCGGTGACCTCGACCACCAGCTGCCGCGACGGGATCCCGCGCGCGCCCAACACCTCGAAGATCTCCTCGGCCAGGCCACGCCGGCTGAGCTGCACGCGCGAGACGTTGATCGACATCTCCATGGCGCCCATCGGGAGGCCGGCGTCGCGCCAGCGGCGCAGCTGGTCGACCGCCTCGTGCAGGACCCAGCGGCCCAGCGGCTCGATCAGGCCATGTTGCTCGGCCAGCGAGATGAAGCGGTTGGGCGGGATCTCCCCGCGCTGCGGATGGGTCCAGCGCGCGAGCGCCTCGAAGGCGTGGGCGCGCCCCTCGGCGAAGCGCACCATCGGCTGGAAGACGAGCTGCAGGTCGCCGTCCTCGATTGCGCGCCGCAGGTCGCGAGTCAGCGCGACGCGCTCGACGGTCTCGGCGCGCATGTGGTCGTCGAAGATCTCGTAGCGCCCGTGGCCTCTGGCCCGCGCGCGGTACATCGCGACGCCGCCGTCGCGGACGAGGTCCTCCCCGTCGTTAGCCGTGCCGGGGCCGGTCAGCGCGATGCCGATGCTCGCGGTCGGACGCAGCTGCATGCCAGCGATCTCGACCGGCTGGGCGACGACGGCGAGCAGCCGCTCGGCGATCGCGGCGCTCTCGGTCACCTCGTCGAGGCCCTCGCAGAGGATCGCGAACTCGTCGGCGCCGAGCCGCGCGAGCGTGTCGCTGGGTCGCAGCACCTGGCTGAGGCGCGGCGCGAGCGTGCGCAGGAACTCGTCGCCGGCCGCCTGCCCAAGGCTGTCGTTGATGCCCTTGAAGTCGTCAACGTCGAGGTAGAGCACCGCGACCCAATTGCGCTCGCGGCGACGGCGGGCGACCGCGAGCGTCAACCGGTCCAGCAACAGCGCGCGGTTGGGCAGCTGGGTCAGCGGGTCGTGCAGGGCCTGATGGCGCAAGCCGCGTTCGGCGGCATGGGCACGCTCCTCGGCGGCTTTGAGGCGGGCGACCGCCTCGTGCAACGTGTCGAAGCCGTGCTCCGTTATGCGGACGTCATCCACCAGTGAAGGTGATCGGCCGTTCCTAGTCCAGCTTGATCATCGCGTGCTTGACGCGGGTGTAGTCCTCCAGGGCGTAGACGGAGAGGTCCTTGCCGTAGCCCGACTCCTTGAAGCCGCCGTGCGGCATCTCCGACAAGAACGGCAGATGGTCGTTGATCCAGACGCAGCCGAAGTCGAGCTGACGGATCGCTTCCATCGCCGTTGCCGTGTCGCGCGTCCAGACCGACGCGGCCAGGCCGTAGGGGACGTCGTTGGCCAGCGCGAAGGCCTCGCCGGCGTCCTGGAGCCGCTGCACCGTGACCACCGGCCCGAAGACCTCGCGCTGGACGATCTCCGACTGCTGCCCGACGCCCGCGACGACCGTCGGCTGCACGAAGAAGCCACGATCGCTGCCGGCGCTGCCGCCGGTGAGCACGTCGGCACCCGCATCGGTCGCGCGGTCCAGGAAGCCCAGGACGCGCTCCTGCTGACGGGCCGAGATGACGGGCCCCATCTCGATGGCGTCGCCCGCGGCGGGGTCGCCAACCGTCAACGAGGCCGCCGCTGGGACGAGCTCCTCCAGCAGCGCGTCGTAGATCCCGGGCGCAGCGAGCACGCGCGAGGCCGCCGTGCAGTCCTGGCCGGAGTTGAGGAAGCTCGCGACGCGCAGGCCTTTGGCGACGGCCACCGGGTCGGCGTCGTCGAAGACGATCACCGGTGCCTTGCCGCCCAGCTCCAAGTGCACGCGCTTGAGCGTGTCGGCGGCTCCGCGGGCGATGGACTTGCCGGTCTGCACGCTGCCGGTGAGCGAGACGAGCGCGATCTCCGGATGGGCGACGATCGCCTCCCCCACGCCGGGCCCGTCGCCGGTGACAACGTTGAGCACGCCGGGCGGCAGGAGCTCGGCGACCAACTCGGCGAAGCGCAGCGTGGAGACCGGCGTCAGCTCTGACGGCTTCAACACCACCGTGTTGCCGCCCGCCAGCGCCGGCGCGATCTTCCAGATGGCCATCATCAACGGGTAGTTCCACGGGGCGATCTGCCCGACGATGCCCAGCGGCTCGCGCCGGACCATCGACGTGTAGCCCGCGCCGTACTCGCCGGCGGCGGGCCCGTTCATGGTCCGTGCCGCGCCCGCGAAGAAGCGCAGCTCGTCGGCGCAGATCGGCAGCTCCTCGGCGGCGAGCGAGTGCGGCTTGCCGACGTTGAGCGACTCCAGCGCGGCGAGCTCTTCGCCGTGACGGTCGATGGTGTCGGCAAGCGCGAGCAGGAGCTCCTGGCGCTTGCCCGGCGTGGTGTCGCGCCAGGGGATCCGCGCCGCGCTCGCGGCGGCGACGGCGCGCTGCACGTCGGCGCGTGTACCCTCGGGCACACGCGCAATGACCTCGCCCGTGGCGGGGTTGAGGATCTCGCGCGTGGCGCCGTCGACGGCGTGCAGCAGCTCGCCGCCGACGAGGTTGCGCTGCTCCAGCACCACGGTCGCGCTCACGCGGTCGCCCGCGCGCTCCTCGCCAGGCCCATGTGGACGCCGGCGTCGCTCAGCACGTCATGGACGCGAACGACGATCTCGTCGATCAGCGCCTTGTCGGCGATCAGCGGCGGGGCGATCTGCAGAACCGCGTCGCCACGGTCATCGGCGCGCGCGATGATCCCCGCCTCGCGCAGGCGGCCGGGCAGGAAGCCACGCAGCAGCTTGTCGCGCCCAGCCTGATCGAAGGTCGAGTTGTCATCGTCCTTGACAAGCTCAATCGCCCAGAAGAAGCCGTCGCCGCGCACGTCGCCGACAATTGGTAGGTCGGTGAGCGCGCCCAGCGTCTCGGCGAGATAGGGCGTCAGAGCGCGCACGTTCTCGAGCACGCCGTCGCGTTCGATGATCTCCATGTTCTTGAGCGCGATCGCCGCGGCGACCGGGTGGCCACCGAAGGTGATGCCGTGGCGGAAGACCGCCCCGCGCTCGACGATCGGCGCAACGACCGACTCGGCGGCGACCACGGCGCCCATCGCCGCGTAGGCCGACGTCAGGCCCTTCGCCAAGGACACCAAGTCGGGGGTGATGCCCTCGCGGCCGGTGGCGATCCACTCGCCCAGGCGTCCGCAGCCGCAGATGACCTCGTCGGCCATCAGCAGCGCGCCGTGCTTGTCGGCCAGCGCGCGCAGGCCCTGCCAGTAGCCGGGCGGCGCGACGAGGCAGCCGCCGGCGTTCTGCACGGGCTCGGCGATGATCAGCGCGACCTCGTCGGGACCGGCGGCGAGGATCGCATCCTCGACCTCGGCGAGCAACACGGCGCAGAACGCTGCGGGGTCGGTGACCGGGCCGCCACCGGGGCCGCGGAACATGTTGGTGTTGGAGACGTGGGTGACGTCGATCGCCGGGCGGCCGAACGGCTCCTTGAAGCGCTCCACACCGGTGAACGACAGCGCGCCGAGCGTGACGCCGTGATACGCGACGTCGCGAGCGATCGCCTTGGTGCGCTGAGGCTGACCGATCGCGAGGAAGTGCTCGCGCGCGAGCTTCCACGCCGCCTCGACGGACTCCGAGCCGCCGCTGGTGAAGAAGACGCGCTCCATGCCCGGCGGCGCGACGCTGGCGAGCTTGGCCGCCAGCTCGATCGACGCCGGCTGCGCCGTCCCCCAGTTGGTGTTGAACGCCAGCGTCGTCAGCTGCGCCGCCGCCGCGGCCGCCATCTCCTCGCCATAGGAATAGCCGAGCTGTGCACAGAAGAGGCTCGACAGCGCATCGATGTAGCGCTTGCCCTTGGTGTCGAAGACATACGGCCCCTCACCGCGCTCCAGCACGAGGAGGTCGTCGACCGACTGCTTGGAGAAGTGCAGCAGCAGGTGATTGCTCGCGGCCTGCTGGAGCTCATCGTGCGTCATGGAGCCATCGTGACGGCTCCCCCCTCCTGCGCAAACCCGCGAGACGTCAGAACCTGCCCGTTGCCGATGGACAGGTCGTCCAGTGGCCTCTCCGCGCGGCTAGAGGTTGTCGCCGCCGAAGGCCTCGGCGACCGACTCGTCGACGAAGATGCGATGGATGGTGTCGGCCAGCAGGTCCGCGCAGCTGACGACGCGCAGGTAGTCCGGCACGCCGGGCGGGGCGCCGACGGTGTCGGTCACCAGTAGCTCCTCGAGCCCGAGCGCGCCGACGCGCTCCAGCGTGCCGGTGCTGAGGACCGGGTGCATCGCCACGGCGCTGATCGACGTGGCCCGCGCGTCGCGCAGCGCGCCGACCGCGGCGGTCAGCGTGCTGCCGGTGTCGATGATGTCGTCGACGATGACGGTCTTTCGCCCGGTGACCTCGCCGATCACCCGATGGCTCTCGTGCGTGGCCTCGGGGTCGAGGATCGCGAGCTCGGCGCCGAGGTGGGTCGCGAACTTCTTGGCGAGCTTGACGCGGCCGGCATCCGGGGCGACGACGACGGCATCGGCTGGCAGCCGCTCGCTGAGATCCTGGGTCAGCGTGTGCAGCGCGGTCATGTGGTCGACCGGCACGCGGAAGAAGCCCTGGGCCTGGCCGGTGTGCAGGTCGACGGTCAACACGCGGCTGACGCCGACGGACTCGAGCATCCGGGCGACCGCGCGGGCACTGATCGGCTCGCGCAGGCGCGACTTCATGTCCTGGCGGCTGTAGCCGAACCACGGGATCACCGCGATGACGCGGTGCGCCGAGGCGCCGACCGCCGCGTCGACCATCAGCACCAGCTCCATCAGCGCGTCGTTGAGCGACAGCGCCCCGTCGCGCGTGCCGGCCAGCGACTGGATGACGAAGACGTCGGCGCCGCGCACCGACTCCTCGTAGCGGCAGTACATCTCGCCGCTGGCGTAGGTCTGGAGGTCGACGGGGCCCGCCTCCACCCCCAGGCGCTGGGCGATGGCGCCCGCCAGCTCGTTGGAGGCGCGGCCCGCGAAGAGCATCAGCCGCTTGTCGTAGTCGAGAGGCAGGTGGGTCGGCACGGACCGACGATTCTCACGGGAAACCGCCGTGGACGCCGTCTGGCTCGCTGCCGGACAGTCACGCACCGAAACTGCGCATCTCTGCGCAGCTTTCGCTCAGAAAGGTAGTGCGTGTGTCCAGGGGCCAGTTTGGATGCGCGAGGAGACGGAACCACTCAGCAGACATGTCCCGCCTCCTCCCCCGACCCAGCCGGATCGAGCGCGAGCGTGACGACCTCGCGGCCCTGGCCAGCGAGGCGCTGCGCGCCACCCAGGCCGAGCGCCGGCTCGCGCTCACGCTGGACGCCAGCGTCCAGGCGCTTGCCTCGTTGCTGGACCTGCGCGATGGCTACACGGGCCAGCACAGCGGCACGGTCGTGGCGCTGTGCGAGCAGGTCGCCCGTCGCGTCGGCGTCACCGGCGACGAGTTGGAGCACCTACGCATCGCCGCGCACCTGCACGACCTCGGCAAGATCGGTGTGCCCGACGAGATCCTGCACAAGCCCGGGCCGCTCAACGACACCGAGTGGGCGATCATGCGCGAGCACCCGGTCTGGGGCGCTCGCGCGCTGGAGACCATTCCCGGCTTCCGCGACGCCGCCCGCGCCGTCCGCCACCACCACGAGCGCTGGGACGGCGGCGGCTACCCCGACGGCCTAGCCGGCGAGGAGATCCCGATCGGCGCTCGCGTCATCGCAGTCTGCGACGCCTACGAGGCCATGACCTCGACGCGCCCCTACCGCCCCGCGCTCGCCGAGGCGCTGGCCCGCGAGCGCATCGTCGCCGGGACCGGGAGCCAGTTCGACCCGGCGGCGGCGTGGGGGCTCCTGGAGGCGGTGGCGGCCTGAGCGGTGGGCTAGTAGGCGCATCGGGCGAGGCCGGGTAGCGTTCCGTGCCATGCCTGAGCTGGAGCTGACCCGGTCGCGCGAGGATCGCAAGTTGTACGTCTTGGAGGGGGTCGGGACGCTGCGCCTGCGCGGCTGGACGTCACGCACCGCAACGGCCGAGGCCGACGGCCGCAGCTGGGAGATCGAGCGCCGCGGGATCTTCACGTCGGTCTTCGAAGCGACGGACGCCAGCGGCACGACCGTCGGCGCGTTTCGCGGCCGGACGCTGCGCCGTGGCGGGACGCTGCAATGGGGCACGCGCGAGCTGGAGCTGCGCCCGGCGAGCGCCTGGCGCTCCCGCTACGCGCTGGCCGACGGCGAGCGCGAGCTGGCGATCTTCGACGGCAAGGGCTGGGGCAAGCGCCCGGTCGCGGTCATCGTCGACGACGTCAGCGCCATCGACCCCGGATTGGTGATCTTCGCCGCGTTCGTGGTCCGCGGGCTAGCCGAGGACGCGTCGTCGGCGGCCGGTGGGGCGTCGGTGGCGGCGACCAGCGCGTCGGTGAGCTGAGCTAGGAGGGTTCCGCGCCCCAGGTGAGCACCGTGCCGCCCCAGGCGAGGCCGGCGCCGAAGGCGGCGAGCAGGACGCGGGAGCCGGGTTGGAGGCGGCCGTCGGCCTCGGCGTGGGCGAGCGCGGTCGGCAGGCTGGCCGCGGTCGTGTTGCCGATCTGCGCGATGCAGTCGACGACGCGCTCGGGCGGCAGCTCGAGCTGCTCGCCGACCGCCGCGGTGATGCGCGCGTTGGCTTGGTGCAAGACGGCGAGATCGAGATCGGCGACCGTCGTCTCCGCGAGCGCGGTGCTGCGCAGCGCGACGTCGACGAGCGCGTCGACCGCGCGGCGGAAGGTGCGCTGACCCTCCATGCGGACGGGGCCAGCCGGCCAGGGCGTGACGATCGCGTCGCCCGCAGCGCCATCGGCCTCCAGCACGAACGGACCGACCTGCGAGTCGCCCTGCACCGCGCGGACGACGACGGCGCCCGCACCGTCGCCGAAGATCCCGGCGGTCACGCGGTCCTCGTAGTCCAGGACGCGCGACATCGCGTCGGCGCCGATGACGACGACCGTCCGCGCCCGGCCCGACTCGACCTGGCCGACGGCCAGCGAGAGCGCCGCGAGGAAGCCGGTGCAGGCGGCGTTGAGGTCCATCGTCCCGGCGCACGTGGCGCCGATGGCCGCCGCGACCGTCGCGGCGCCGTGCGGCGTCAGCGCGTCGGGCGTCATCGTGGCCAACAACAACAGGTCGACCGTGGCCGGGTCGACCTCGGCATCGGCCAGCGCGCGCCGGGCAGCGTCAGCGGCCAGATCGCAGAGACACTCACCCCCGGCGATGCGCCGTCGCGACTGCACGCCGGTACGGCGGATCAGCCAGTCGGGCTCGATGCCGAGCGGTCCGGCGATGTCCGCCGTCGAGACACCTTGCGCCGGAAACGACGCGGCGACGGCGACCAGCGCGGCGCCGGTGGCCATTGGCCGCACGACGCGCGCGTGATCCTTGGCCTGCGGTGCGAGCGTGGTGGCGGGCAAGGCCACCATCATGCGCCCGCGCGAGCCGATTGCGAGGTCTTAAACCGCTGCAATCACCCTGTCGGGCTAGAGAGCGCATGGGACATGACTGGTGACCTCGTGCACATTCGGGCCGGCGAAAGCGCGGACGCGTCGTCGCGAGCGCGATGACTCCCAGCCGCTGAGCCTAGCCAAACGCTGTGGTCAGTCCCGTCGCTCGATCAACCGCGACATGATGATCTGCGAGCGCGTGCGGACCACCGAGGACTCGCGCTGCAACTCCATGATCACGCGCTCGAGATCTTGGGGGTCGGTCGCCCGGACGCGGACGATGCAGTCGGCGTCGCCGGTGACCGACCACGCCTCGACGACCTCGGGCAACGGACGCAGCGACTCGCGCACCTCGTCGAGGCCGATGCCGGGTGCGTAGAAGAGCTCGATCAGGGCCTCGGTCGTGGCACCGAGCGCGGCGGGATCGACCAGCGCCGTGAAGCCGCGCAGGACCCCGCGCTCGCGCAGACGGTCCACCCGCCGCTTGACCGCCGGGGCCGACAGCGCGACGCGCTTGCCGACGTCGTCGTAGGTCGAGCGGCCGTCATCGACCAAGCACGCAAGAATCCGGCGATCGACGTCGTCTATGCGCAAGAGATCGCTCATCAGGCGCACGATAACGGGGTTGAGCGTGGTTGGTGAGGAGCGTAGCCTCGGTGGATGGCCGCTCCACGACCAGTGCTACGCGTGCTCTTCGACGAGGCCCATGCCCAGGCGTGGACGATCCGCCCGGAGCTCGCGGCGCAGATGCAGCCGTCGCACCCTGCCGACGTCTCCTACGCGCGCGCGGCTGACACGCTCCGCACGCGGCGCATCGCGGTCGACCCCCACGCCGAAGGAGCGTTCGACACCGAAGCGCTGGCTGGCGCCGACGTCGTCGTCCTCGCCCATCCCAGCGAGCCCAAGTGGGAGGCGACGACGGGCAGCGGATCGCCAGTGCTCACCGGCGCCGAGCTCGACGCGCTGGAGGCCTTCGTCACCGCAGGCGGCGGCCTCGTCGTCCTCGGCGAGAGCGAGCAGGACAAGTACGGCAACAACCTCAACATGCTGCTTGCCCGCTTCGGGATCGCGATCGAGCACGACACCGTCCAGGACTACGAGCGCAACCTCAACGCGACGCCCTCGTGGGTGCGCGCGCAGCTGGGGCGCGGCGAGCGCGGCGCCGCCGGCGACCTCCTAGCGAGAGTCGCCGACGTCTGCTTCTACCGCGCCGGCACGCTGACGGTCGCCGACAGCGCTGATGCGCAGGTGCTCGCACGCACCGCGCCGAGCGCCTCGACGCCGGGCGTGCCACTGGCCGTCGCCGTCCGCCACGGCGCGGGCCGCGTCGTCGCGCTCGCCGACTCCGACCTCTTCGGCGACGACTGCCTCGGCGACCTCGGCCACGAGGCACTGTGGGCCAACATCGTCGCCTGGGCCGGCGCCGCCGCCTACGCGCGTCCCGCGACCGGCGGCGCCTCCGAGGCGGCCGCCGACCCCGCCTGGATCGCGCTGCGCGACGCCACCGACGCCCTACGCGTCCAGCAGGGGCCCGACGGCTCGCTCGACGTCACCGTCCACGACGAGGCCACCGTCCGCGCGCACGTGGAGACCATGGCCGGCGCCGTCACGACCCTAGCGCCGCGCTTCGAGCACCAGGCGAACTACCTCACCTCGGCCGTCGCCGATCTGCGCGCCTGGGCGGCCACGGGCTTTCCCAAGCCGGACTTCGCCACGTCGTTGGAGCGCTTTCGCCCCGAGCGCGATCGCGCCGACGGGATCGAGCACCTCGTGCTTTTCCCCATGTACACCCAGAACGGCTCACGCGACACGCGCTTTGAGGCGTTGCTGGTCGCCGTGCCGTGGCCGAACTGGCTCGCCGAGCTGGAGCGCGACCGCTATGACAACGCGAAGTTCGTCCCGGTCACGCTGACCGACCACACCGCGGGCTATGACTCCGAGTGCGCGGTCCTCTTCCCGGAGACCGTCAGCGTCGCCACCAAGCCCGAGGTCAACCACTTCGGCGCGATCTTCTGTGACCGCGAGTCCGAGCGCTTCCGCCGCGTCGTCGGCGCCGCGGCCGACACGGTCGGCGTCAACCTGCCGCCCGATGCCGCAGCCCTCATCCACTCCGAGGAGCTGTCGATCGAGGCCTATGCCATGTGGGATCTCATCCACGACCGTGCCCACAGCCGCGGCGACCTGCCGTTCGACCCCTTCATGATCCGCCAGCGCATGCCGTACTGGATGTACTCGCTGGAGGAGCTGCGCTGCGACCTGACCACGTTTGGCGAGGCCGTCACGCTCGAAGCCGAGGGCATGGCCTTCGCGCGCGCCGTGCAGTACGCGATCCTCTTTGACCGGATCTTCCGCTTCCCGGTGACGGGCAGCCGCGTGCGCAACTACGATGGCCTCGGCGGGCAGTTGCTCTTCGCCTACCTGCACCGCCACGGCTTCGTGCACTGGACCGACAACCGCCTCACCGTCGAGTGGGACCGCCTCGCCGAGGGCGTCGCGGGCCTGCGCGCCGAGGTCGAGACGCTCTACCGCGAGGGCATCGACCGCTCCAAGCTCGCCCAGTGGGGCGCGGCGCACGACCTCGTCGCGCGCTACGTGCCGTCGACGTCGGGCTCGACGTGGGCGGCGAGCGTGCGCGCCTATCCAGATGTCGAGGACCCGCGCGGCTACATCGACGACGTCAACCCCGACGAGTTCCCCCTCTCCATGTTCTACACCTCGCTCAAGCAGAAGCTGGCGCCCGTGATCGCACGGCCAAGCGCCGCCGGCACGTCATCCGTCGCGGTGACCGCATGACGGACAGCAGCGTCCTCGCCGGCCGCCGCATCGCGGTCGCCGGCGCCGGTGGCGGTCTCGGCCCCACGGTCGTCCGCGCGTTGGCCGACGCCGGCGCCTGGGTCGCCGCGGCCGACCGCACCGACGGCCACCTCGACGTCGTCCGCGACATCGCCGGCGACGCGCGCGCCGCGGACCTCGTGACCGCCGAGGGCGCGCAGGCGTGGGCCGGCGCGCTCGGCGAGGTTGACGGCCTGCTGCACCTCGTCGGCGGCTGGCGCGGCGGACAGACGATCGAGGACACCAACTTGGAGGATCTCGACCTCCTGGAGATGCTGCTCTTCCACAGCGTCGTGCACACCACGCGCGCCTTCGCGCCACTGCTGAAGGCCGCCGGCCCGCACGGCCGCTTCGCGGTGGTCTCCTCTTCGGTCGCCGGCAAGCCGGTCGCCGGCAACGGCGCCTACGCCGCGACCAAGGCGGCAGCCGAGGCCTGGACGCTGACCTTCGCCGCCGAGCTGGCCGAGACCGAGGGCACCGCGAACATCGCGGTCGTCCAAGCGATCGTCACGCCGCAGATGCGCAAGGAGAACCCGGAAAAGTCCTACAAGACGTTCACCGACGTGGATGAGATCGCCGACGCGCTCGTCTACCTGTGCTCCGACGCGGCGCGCAAGATGAACGGCCAGCGGTTGAGCCTGCACAAGTCCTAGGCTGAGCGCATGCGCGCGTTCGCCTCCGACAACTACGCCGGTGCCCACCCCGAAGTCCTGGCGGCGATCGCGGAGGCCAACGCCGATCACGCGGTCTCCTATGGGGCCGACCCGTGGACGGCGCGGGCGACGGAGCTCATCCGGGCGCAGTTCGGTGAGCACGCCCAACCGTGGCTGGTCTTCAACGGCACCGCCGCCAACGTGCTGTCGCTCGGCGCGCTGACGCGATCCTGGGAGTGCGTCGTCACGCCCGAGACGTCGCACCTGCACGTCGACGAGGCCGCCGCGCCCGAGCGAATGGCCGACGTCAAGCTCCTGACGCTGCCAACGCCCGACGGCAAGCTGAGCCCGGCGCAGATCGAGCCGCTGCTCGTGCGCCAGGGTGACGAGCACGCGCCGCAGGTGCGCGTCATCTCGATCGCCAACACCACCGAGTTGGGCACCGTCTACGCCATCGACGAGCTGCGGGCGCTGGCTGATGTCGCGCATGCCAACGGCCTGCTGCTGCATGTCGACGGCTCGCGGCTGGCCAACGCGGCGGTCGCGCTCGGCGCCTCGCTGGCCGACATCACGACCGCTATCGGCGCCGACGCCGTCTCGTTTGGGCTAACCAAGAACGGCGCGCTCGGCGTCGAGGCCGTCGTCTTCCTCCGCGATCCCGCGCCCGAGGGCTTCGCCTGGATGCGCAAGCAGCACGCCCAGCTCTCCTCCAAGATGCGCTTCCTCTCGGCGCAGGTCGTCGCGATGCTCGAAGGCGATCTCTGGAGCCGCTCGGCGGCCCACGCCAACGCGATGGCCGCGCTGCTCGCCCAGCGCGTCGCCGCGATTCCCGGCGTCCAGCTCACCCGCTCGCCCCAGGCCAACGCGCTCTTCGCGGTCCTCCCCCGCGCCGTCGCCGACGCCGTCCGCCCCGACTTCCCCTTCTACACCTGGGACGAGGCCACCGGCGAGGTGCGCTGGATGTGCTCGTGGGACACGACCGAGGATGACGTCCAGCAGTTCGCGGCCGCGCTGGAGCGCGCAGCCGCCGCGGCGGTTCCCGGCGCCGCGTAGGAGGCCCCGTCCGTCCGGCCGGCGCGCAAGGATCGAACGATGAGCACTGCTGCGGAGCAACGGGACCTGCTGGAGCGCTACCAGCCCTACCTGCGCTACGACAGCCACGAGGCGTACTTCGCCGACGACGCGGCGATCTTCACCGACGGCCGCGGGAACACGCTGCAGCAAGCCGATGGCCATGTGCTGGCCACGGCCGGCGCGGGCCTCTCGCTGGCGCTGCTCAGCGTTGACCCGTACCCCGGCGGCGCCACGGCGCCGTGGGCCAAGACGGATGTGTTGAGCATCCACGACAAGCAGTACCGCGAGCGCGCCGCCGAGCTGCACATGCTGCCGGGCTACGCCAACGTCGTCTACGGCCATGTCGTCAAGGACAGTCGTGAGGCGACCTGGCTGCAGTACTGGTACTGCTACCTCTTCAACGACTACAACCTGATCGGCGGCTTCCTCAAGGCGGGGCTGCACGAGGGCGACTGGGAGACGGTCCAGCTGCGGCTCGGCGTCGACGGCAAGCCCGACCACGCCGTCTACGCCCAGCACAGCCACGCCGAGGGACGTCCGTGGGATCAGATCGAGACCGTGCCGGGCACCGACCGGCCGGTCGTCTACGTGGCCCGCGGCTCGCATGCCTCCTACTTCGAGCCCGGCACGAAGTGGACCGGCGTGTGGTTCGACTACGCCGACGGCAAGCGCCAGAGCCCGGAGCGCCAGCGACTGGTGCCGGTCATCGGCGGCGACGCGACCCTGCGCTGGATCCGCTGGCCCGGCAGCTGGGGCGACACGAAGCCCGGCGGCGGGATCGCACCGGCGTCAAGCCCGCGCTCGCCCGGCGTCCGCAAGCACTGGCGCGATCCGCTCGCGCTGCTCGACGTCGCGGTGTCCAAGGCCGCCGAGCCACGGCCGCCCCGCCCCGCGCCGCCCGCCGCGCCGTCGGTGACGATCACGCGCACCGGCGACGGCGCCGAGCTCGCCTGGGCGGTCACGCCCGCCGCCGACGGCGAGCTGCCCGAGCTGCTGACGGTGACCATCAACTCCAAGGACGAGGCCGCCCCGCCCGCGACGACCAACGCGAAGATCTCGGGCACCAGCGGCACGCTCCCGCTTCCCGGTCTGGATCCGGCCAAGCGCTATGACATCTTCGTCAGCGACGCGACGGCCGCCGGGTTGGCGTCCGAGAGCGTGCGCCGCGACCTGATCGCGGTCGCCTGAGCCACCGAGGCGGGCGGGACAGGAGGCGTGCCAGCACGAGCCGCTCGGCTCGGTAGGGTGGCGCCCATGCGCTGGTCCGGCCGGGATCTCGTCTCCGTGGTCCTGTCGTTGCTTGCGGCGCTCGCGACCGTCGCCGCGATCCTCGCCCTGTACGTCAAGGCCGAGATCGGCGACCGTGACGCCTTCGCCGACCGCGCCGTCGCCGCACTGGAGGATCCGGCCGTCCGCCAGGTCGTGGCGCGCCAGGTCGTCGTCGGCGTGCTGGAGCGTGGCTCGCCCGACCTCCTGTCGGCCCGTCCACTGCTGGAGAGCGCCGTCCAGACCATCGTCGGCACCGGCCCGTTCCGCGCGCTCGTTCGCAGCGCGGCGCTGCAAGGCCACCATGTCCTCTTCGACCGCGGTAACGCGTTCGTGCTCGACCTCGCCGACACCGGCACCGTCGTGCTCTCGGCCGTGCGCAGCCTCGCGCCCGACATCGCGGCCAGGCTGCCAGAGCACGCCGACGCGACGCTGATCGACCTCCGCGAGCGGCCGTTCGCCAACGACACGCTCGATGCCGCCGACAGCCTGCGGCGCTGGGCGATCCTCGTGCCGGCGCTCGCCCTCGTCCTGCTCATCAGCGCGCTCGTCACCGCCCGCGACCGCGGCCGCGCGCTGGCCCGCTACGGGCTGGCGGTCGGCGTCGTGGCGACCGTCGCCGCGATCGCGCTCTCCACGGCACGCACGATCGCCATCGGAACGGTCGACGGCACCAACGAGATCCCCACCGACGATGTGCGCGCGGCGGTCGGCGGGGTCTGGGACGCGTTCCTCGGTGACCTCGCGGGCCTGCTGGTGATCGGCGCTGTCGTGGGCTTCCTGCTCGCCGCCGGCATCCTCTCCGCCCTCGACCCCGGTGCGGTCCGGGGCCGGCTCGAGCAGCTCGCCCGGCGGCCGGAGGCACCGTGGGCGCTGGGGCTGCGCGGCGTGGCGATCGGCGCCCTCGGTATCGCCGTCCTGATCTTCCCGGGCCTCGCCCTGCGGGCCATCGCCTACATGTTGGGCGCCGCCCTGGTCCTCCTCGGGAGCACGGAGCTGCTGACCGCGCTCGGGCGACCAAGCACCCGCACAACCGCGACGGACGCTGCCGGCGTGCGCCGCCGCATCGCCGTCGCTGCAGCGACGGCGCTGGTCACCGTGCTCGCCGCCTCCGGCGCCGCCGCGCTGGTGCTCGATGACGAGAGTCCGTCACGCGTGACCGCCACGCCGACCGCCGGCTGCAACGGCCTGCCCCAGCTCTGCGACCTGCGCCTCAACGAGGTCCTCTTCCCCGGCACCCACAACGCGATGGCGGCGGCCGACGTCGCCGGCTGGTCGCTGCCCAACCAGCGCCGCTCGGTAGGACGGCAGCTGAAGGACGGCATCCGGCTCTTCTTGCTGGACCCGCACTACGGCCGGACGCTGCGCGGCGGCCGCGTGCAGACCGACTTCGACGACGAGAACCGCGACGCCAACAAGGTCGCGCGCGAGCTGAGTCCGGCGGCGCTCGCGGCGCTGGATCGCCTCGGCGTCTCGATCAGCCGCTCGGGCAACGCGCGCGGCCCGCGCGAGGTCTGGCTCTGCCACACGGTCTGCGAGCTCGGCGCCACGCGCATGAGCGACACGATGAAGACAATCAGCGCCTACCTGCGCGCGAACCCGTCGACCGTCTTGGTGTTGATCCTCGAGTCCTACGTGACCGACGCCGACCTGCAGCGCGCGTTCGCCGAGACCGGCACCGAGCAGTACGCCGTGACGCTGAGCCACGGTGAGCCGCTGCCGACGCTCGGCGAGCTGATCGCCGACGACCACCGTCTCGTGGTCTTCACCGAGAAGACGCCGAGCGGCACCGTGCCCTGGCTCAACGACGCGTTCAGCTGGATCCAGGACACACCGCTGGGCGCCCAGCAGCCCAATCAGCTGCAGTGCAAGCGCTACCGCGGGAACGCGAATAGCCCGTTCTTGATGCTCAACCACTGGATCGACCGCTTCCCGCCGCCACCGTCGGCCAACGGCGCGATCCTGACGCGCGACTTCCTGCGCAAGCGCATCGCCGCGTGCGAGAAGGCGCGCGGGATGCCGGTGTCGCTGATCGCGACCGACTTCTACGAGCAGGGTGCACTCATGGACGTCGCCGAGGAGATCAACCGCGCGCGCTGAGCGGGCGGCGCTGTGGCTCAGGCCGACAGCGTCAGCGCGGCGTGGTCGATGAAGAACCAGCACAACGCCAGCGCGCCCGTGGAGAGCGTGCTGACCGCGGCAGCCGCGAGCAGGCGCTCGCCGAGCGGCCGGTCGCGCGTGGCACGGACCGCCAAGACGGTGGCAGCGCCGAGGACCGCCTCGGCCGGCAAGACGTAGAGCGCCACGCCGGCGACTTTCGTCACGTCGCCCGCGGGCTCCCAGAGCGCGGCGGTCGGCGCAGCCAGCTCGGTTGCGAGGAAGATCACGAACCCCGCGAGCGCGCCACGCGCGATGCTGTCGCGGGCGACCAAGACCACCAAGAACAGCGGCAGCGCCCACATCCCGCACATCGCCAGCGGGATGACGCCACCGATCCGGATCCCGCCGGTGTCGGGAAAGCGCAAGGTGCCGAGGGCGTCGGCGAGGAACCAATCCGGGACGAGCTGGAAGATCGAGATCGGGATCAGGACGCCGAGCGCCGCCGACCACGTGGGGCGGTCAAGCACGCGGGCGAGTACGACGAGCCCGGCGCAGCCGCCGAACGAGACCGCGAGCACGGCCCAGCCCTTGGCGGGCGCGGGGAGCAGGAGGGCGATCAGGGTCGCGGCGGCGTAGGCCAGCCCGGCGGCGACCACGGTGGTGGTGACACGGGTGGTCTGGCGTGCGATGGGTGCTGATGGCGCGGCGATGGCGCCATCAGTACCAGATTCGGCAGGTCAGCCCTGCGGGTTGACCCCGTAGTACTTGGCCGAGTAGCTGCGATCGGCGCACCCGACGCCCTCGGTCAGGTACTTGATCGTGCCCTTCACCTTGCCGTTGACGTACTTGCCGGTGACCTTGACCGAGATCACGGTGTTGCTGGAGCTGCGCAGCGTCGACTTGCCGCTGTAGGAGAACGCCCCGGTCGACGAGATCTTGATGCCTTTGGTGATGGCGTTGCCGCCCTGCTGCTGGCCATCGACCATGCACGGGAAGTTGAAGGACTTGATCGACGTCGCCGCCACGTTGGTCTGGATGTAGGTCTGGCTGGAGACCTCGATGTAGTACCCGCGCTTGATGCCGGCGAAGGCGACGGCGGGAACCAGCAGCGCGATACCGGTCAGGACAGCGAGGATCAGGGCACGACGGGTCATGGGATTCACTTGCTCCGGAGGGTGAGGGTCTTGCGGGTAACGGTCTTGGTCTTGCCGCCAGCGACCTTCTGCGTGGCGGTGAAGACGATCTTCAGCTTGTGCTTGCCCTTGAGGATCCGCTTGCCGAGCTTGTTGAGCTTGACGGTGACCTTCGCGGATTGGCCGCCGTTGAGCGTCACGGTCTTGGTCCCGAGGACGCGCGGCTGGTGCTTCTTGCGCTTCTTCTTGGCCGACGGGAAGCCCGTGACGTACTCGCGTTCCTTGATCAGGTAGACGACCGAGCACTTGGCCTCAGGCGGCCCGACGCAGATCTGGTTGGTGTTGATCGCGCCGTTGCCGGTCTGGGGCGGGTCGAGCTTGGCCTGGCCGATCGTGGCCGGCTTGAGGAGAACGGGCGGCTTGGCAGGTGGTCCAGGTGCGACGGTCGGCGGGGCTGGCGTCGTGCCGCCACCACCGCCACCGCCACCCGTGCCGGGATCCGGGTCAGGGGTGGTGCCCACGACGCCGGCCAACCGACCGACGAGGCTGGGTGCGGTCGGGTTGGTGACGCCGAACCAGATGTTGCCGGCGTTGTCGGCGCTGAGGGCCAGCGGCGCCCGATCAGCGGCCAGCGGATACACCGTCGCCGTCGGCGTGTCGGTCGGAACGATCCGCACGAGCGCGTTGCCCGGCCCGTTGTAGGACGCCTGTCGTGTGGTCATCCACAACGTGCCGTCAGGCGCGGTGGTGATCTGGCGCGGCTGACCGGCCCCAAGCGACGGATCGATGGAGCTGAGCGTGTACTGCACCATCGCGTGCGTGGCGGGGTCGAGGCGCCCGAACTTGCGATTGAGGAAGTTCGTGAACCAGACCCCGCCGTCGGGCGCGATCGTGACGTCGGTGAGGCCGGTGCCGGTGTTCGAGCCTGAACAGGGCGCAACGGCGCCGTTCTCACACGGCGAGATCAAGTACTCGTCGTAGTTGTCACCGTTGCCGCCGTAGCTCGCGATCCGGTAGCCCGGAAGGCCTGGATTCTCCTCGACGAACCACGGCCGACCGTCCGCGGCGACGGCGATGCCCGCCGGCTGAGCGGAGTAGCGCGAGCTGTTGAGCGAGGTGTTGCCGTTCTGGATCGCGACGTTCGGCCCTTCGAACGGGGCACCACCGTTGTAATAGGCAATGCGATCGCCGTAGAAGGTGGGCGCGACGTTGCTCGCGCTGTGCTCGGTGAACCACGCGCCTCCGGCAGGTGACGGAGCGATGTCCCAGAGGTCCTGATGGCCGGGCAGCATGAGCGAGGAGAACCCGGTGGTCTGACCCGGGACGAGCGACGCCGGCAGGGCCGAGCCGACGGTGCCGTCGCTGCGAACGTAGTAGAGCTTGCCGTCCCCAGCCTTGGGGTTGAACGTGACGCTGCGGAGCTGGTTGCCACAACAGCCAATGCCCGGCGGGTCGGGCGTCGGGAAGACCGCGATGCCGTCGCCCGTGCCCGGCGACGCCTGCGCCGGGATCAGGCGCGCCAACGACGGCGTGGGCTGCCCGCTGCGCGGCGGAGCCTGAACGCCGAACCAGATGTTGCCCGCGCCGTCGGCGGTGACGCCGCCGGCAATCGTGTGGCCCGTCGGAAGCGGGTAGTAGTCGGGGGTCACGTCGGCCGCCGCACCCGGGGCCCAGACGAGCATCGACAAGGCCAAGGCCAACCACGCGCGCGATCGCATGGCCTGTACCTACCAGTTCCCGGAGCCACGCACGGGCGCCGCTCGACTACGGGTACGCGGTTGTGCGTACGCCGGCGCCGACACCCCCGCATGCGAGGATCTCGTGATGGACGACCCGTTCACGCTGCAGGACCGCGTCACCCTTGCGGAGGCGGCTCGCGAGGTCGCCGCCAGCGGGCTGGTCGTCGGCTCCTCGGGCAACCTCGGCATCCGCTCCGGCGAGCACCTGCTGATCACCCCGCGCGGCAGCAAGCTAGAGGCGATCAACCCGCCCGATTGCGTCTGCGTCGCGCTGGCCGACGGCAGCGTCTCGCCCGACCACGCCACGGACTCGGCGCCCTCCTCGGAGCTGCCGCTGCACCTGGCCGTCTACGCGGCCGCGCCCGAGGCCAAGGCCATCGTCCACACCCACTCGCACTTCGCGACCGTCCTCTCGACGCTCGTCGACGAGATCCCGCCGATCCACTACGTCACGACCGAGTTCGGCGGGCCGGTGCGCGTCGCGCCATATGCGACCTACGGGTCGGTCGAGCTGGCCGAGGGCGTCGCCGCCGCGCTGGCCGGGCGCTCCGCGGCGTTGATGGCCAACCACGGCGCGGTCACCATCGCCGCGACGCTCGACCAAGCCGTCGAGTGGGCCCGCCAGCTCGAATGGCTCGCTTCGGTCTATTGGCACGCGCGGGTCTTCGGCACGCCGGCACTACTCGGCAAAGAGCAGCTCAGCGCGGTCGACATGCAGGACCGCGCGCTCGGCCGGCGCTGAGCCTCAGCCCCTCTCAGCCACCGCCACCAGGTGGTCGTTGAGCCGGCGCATCGCCAGCTCATAGGGGAACGCGAGCTTGCGCTGGAAGAAGTAGCCCACCCGGATGTCGCGCGAGGTGAAGACCATGTACTGGTTCTTCTCGATCCCGGTCAGGATCTTGGCCGCGACATGCTCGGGACTGACCGCGTGGCGCTCGAAGCGCGCGATCGTCTTGGCGATGGATGGGCTCGTGCGGTCGACGCCGACGATCTCCACCGTGCCGACCAGCGGCGTCTTCACCGCGCCCGGGCAGACCAGGCTGACGCCGATGCCGTGCCGGCGCAGGTCAAAGCGCAGCACCTCGGAGATGCCGCGCAGCCCGAACTTGCTCGCGCTGTAGGCGGCGTGCCACGGCAGCCCGAACAGCCCGGCCGCCGACGACACGTTGACGATGTGGCCGCCGCGTCCCGCCTGCACCATCGGCCCCGCAAAGCACTCCAGCACGTGGATCGGACCCATCAAGTTGATGTCGATCATGCGCTGCCAGTGGCGGTGCTCCAAGCGCTCAACCGGACCCCAGGCCGAGACGCCCGCGATGTTCATCACCACGTCCATGGAGCCATGGGCCGCATGGACCGCTTCAGCGAAGGCGACGACGGCCGCGTGATCGGAGACATCGGCGGCGCCGGCGTGCAGGACCGTGCCGCCAGCCGCGACGATCTCCTGCTCGGCGCTCGCCAGCCCCTCGGCGTCGATGTCGGTCAGCACCAGCTCGGCGCCGCGTGCCGCGGCGGCCAGCGCCGTCGCACGGCCGATCCCGCTCGCCGCGCCCGTGATGAGGCAGCGCTTGCCGCGGATGCGCTTGATGGCCATCGTCGTCGACCTAGGCGCCGCGCCGCGCGGCGATCGACTGGATGAGACGAGCCGCCGGCGAGCGGCGCGCCTGTGGATCGGGGACAGGATCGAGCTGGATGCCGAGCGAGTTGATGGTCATCGCCAGCATGATGTAGTGGCCGGTGAGCAGGCAGAGCTCGATCAGCTCCGTGTCGCTGCACTGCACCGACAGCCGCGCCCAGAGCTCATCGCCGATGCGCCCGTCGCGATGGAGCTCGTCGACGGCGGCGAGCAGCAGCTTGCGGCGTGGTGTCCATTGCGGCGCCTCGGCCCCGACGCGGACGCGCGCGATCTCCTCGGCGGCCAATCCGGCTCGTGCCCCGAGGCGCTCGTGGTGATGCCACTCGTAGGCGCAGCCGGTGAGATGCGCGACGCGCAGGATCACCAGCTCGCTCTCGTCGC
Organism: Baekduia sp.; assembly: GCA_040509415.1. Lineage (GTDB taxonomy): Bacteria > Actinomycetota > Thermoleophilia > Solirubrobacterales > Solirubrobacteraceae > Baekduia. The sequence continues at coordinate 25,164 of JBEVLC010000426.1, forward strand.
GCGGCAGCGTGCCGCCCGGCATCAGCCCGCCCGCGAAGCGCAGCCACGGCCGAAAAAGCCGGCGGTGGCGCGCGAGCGTGGTGAACAAATTGGGCGGTGGCCCGCCGGTGGCCGCGCCGAGCAGCCACGTGACCGCGGTGTTGACCCGGCCGATCTCGGCCGCCGTGCCGGGCGTGACCCGTGCTGTCTCGGTGCTCATCGCGGCACCGTACCCCGCATCCCCGCCAACTGCCTGACCCCGAACTCTGGACGCGGGACGCGTGGATCAGCGCAAGCTCATCGGGGGGCGCGATACCAGCTGGTCGACCGGCGCGAAGTCGTCACGCAGATGGGTCCCGCCCTTGGCAAGAGCCTCGACCTCGTCGCGGTCGTAGAGGTTGGCGCCGTCGACCGCGGGATCGTAAGGATAGGCGCGCTCGGTATCGGAGGCGATGATGACCTCGTTGCCGCCGGCGGGCAGGCCGTCCTCAGCGGGAAAGCTCATGAGCTGGACATCCCGAAAGAGCGGCAGCAGGGTCGCCAGTTCGGCCTTGAGCAGGTTGTTGGGGCGGAAGTCGATTAAGTTCAAGATGTACAGGCCGCCGGGCTTGAGCACGCGCCGGATGTCGGCGATCCACTCGCGCGTGAGCAGGTGCCATGGCACCGTCAAGCCGCTGAACGCGTCGCCGACGACGATGTCCGCGCTGCCAGACGGCAGCTTGCGCACGGTCGTCCGCGCGTCGCCGACCTTGGCCACCAGCGCTTGTGACAACTTCAGCCCCAACCGCTCCTGGTCGAGCGTTATCAGCTCGTCGTCAACCTCCAGGACCTCGGCATGAGAGCCCGGCCGCGTCGCGACGAACCAGCGCGGCAGCGTGCCGCCACCGCCACCGACAAAGACAGCATTGCGTGGACGCCCGGCGGGTGCCGATGCATCGACCACCCGGGCAACCCACTTGGTGTAGGAGTACTGCAGCACCTTGGGGTCGGCGAGGTCGATGTAGGAGTTGTGCTGGTTGTCGAGCAGCAGGTCGCGGCCCGTGGGACTGCCGCTCACCTCGATCACGGCGCAGTGGTACCTGGTCTCGACATCACAGGGCGAGTCGCGCGTCGCAGCCAGCGCCGCGAGCACGATCGTCGCCGCCACGGCACCAGCACCCGCAGCGCGACCGAACGCCCGCAGCGAGACGCCCAACACCAGCCCCACGATCACGAGCGCGATGCCGATCCCCAGCACGGCGGTGCTGACGGGCATCAGCGGGACGACAACGAAGCCCGTCCCGAAGGTCCCGACCAGCGCGCCGGCCGTCGCAAACGCTGACAGCCGCCCGACGATCGTCCCGCTGGTGTGCAGGTCGTTGAGTTGCAGCCGCGCAACCGTCGGCGAGACCGCGCTGAGCACAGCGGCCGATGGCACGAGCGATGCCACGGTGATGCCCAGCGCGGCGAGGTCGCCGTGACCGCGCGCGCCCGGCCCAAGCCAGCGGACGATCGGGACGGTCAGCAGCGCCAGCAGGCCGCCACCGATGAGCAGGCCGACGAGCAGGCGCCGCGGGTCGCGGCGATCGGCAAACCAGCCGCCGACCGCGGCGCCAAGCGCGATGCCCGCCAGCACGGCCCCGATGATCGACGTCGTCGTCTCCAACGTGAGTCCGACATAGGGCGCGAGCAGCCGCACGGCGAGGATTTCAAGCATGAGCACCGCACCACTGGCGACGAACACGATCGCGGCTGCAACTGCCGGCATGAGCCCGGTAGGCGCGACGATCGGCGTGGCGACCACGCCTTCGGCGCCAGGCACGGCCTGGCGCTCACCTCGGGTCCCCGTCGACATGGCGCGATTCTAGGCATCCGCTACGCCCAAAAACACGCGCCATTATGCCAATTGACAGGGGTTTCTGCGCGCTCAGGCCGATCGCAGCGCCTCCGTCGGCGATAGCCGAGCCGCCCGAGCCGCCGGGTAAAGGCCAGCCGCCGCGCCGATCAGCAGCGCGCCCGCAATGCCGCCGGCCAGCGCCTCGGGTGGCACGACCGCCGTCCAGCCGCGGGTCTTCGCGTAGCCGCCGGTGACCAGCGCCCCGATCGCGACGCCGGCCAGACCGCCCGCGATGGCGAGCAGGAGCGACTCCACGACGAACTGCGCGCGGACGTGACCGCGGGTCGCGCCGAGCGCGCGGCGCAGGCCGATCTCCGACCGGCGCTCCAGCACCGAGATGACCATGGTGTTGGCCACCCCGATGCCACCCACGAGCAGCGCCACCCCGGCCAGTCCGAGGAACAGGGCGCTGAACGTGGTCTCGGTGGTGCGTTTGGCGGCGAGCGCGTCCGAGGGACGGGTGACCCGGACCATGCCGGGCGCCTCCGGCAGCACGGTGGCCGGCAGCACGTCCC
>JBEVLC010000427.1:0-3470 GCA_040509415.1 Baekduia sp.
CACGGCCGCTTCGACGCTGCCGGCGACACCGGCGGCGGCCATGCGACCACCAGGAGCGCGGCGAGCGCCGCGAGCAGGAGCGGGCGGCTCATCCGGAGTCGTCGAAGGCGCCGGTGGGGTCGGGCTTGGGCGAGGACCGAGCGGGCGCGGGCTCGGGAGAGGGGCGCGAGACCGCCGGTGAGGGCTCGGGCGCGCGCTGGGGCGCGGGCGACCGGACGGGCGTCTGAGCGGGTGGCCGGGCGGGCGCCGAGGTCTGCGGTGCGGCGGTCTGCGGCGCCGAGGTCTGTGGCGCGGCGGTCACGGGCGCGGGCCGCGCGGTGGTCTGGGTGACCGCGGTCGCGCCGTCGCTCGTCGGCGCGGAGGCGGAAGGGGCACTCGCGCGTGTCAGCCGCACCGCTGACGGGGGCGGCGCCTGCTCGCGTGCCGCCTCGTGTCGCTCGCCGGCGGCACGGGCCGCCTCCACCTCGGCCACCGACCACGGCGTCGGCAGTCGCGAGGGGCTTTGGGCGGCGGTGGCCGCGACCTGCGTCGCGCGGGTGGGCGACGCGGCCGCCGGCTCGTCACGCGCCACGGCGGCGCCGACCGAGCCGTCGGTGGCGAGCTTGCCGACGATCGCCGCGCCCGCGACACCGCCGCTCAGCGCGCCGAGGCCGGCGAGAAGGCAGAGGGTCGTGCGTGTCGAGAGGTACCCGCCCATCACGTCGCCGGACATCCCGTGGGCTTCGCGTTCCCCGGCCGCAGGCAGAGATCGGTGCGCGCCGGGGACGTGTTCTGCCGCACCGTAAAGCGCGTGTACTTGCCGATCCGGTGCGGAGCGGTGACGAGCACTTCGATAACCGTACCGGCGCGCAGCGGGCGGTGCTCGAACGAGCGCAAGCGCACAGGTTTGCGTGCGGCCTGCACACGAACATCACGTTGCGTGGCGGCGCAGCTGCCGCCGCGGCAGCGGACGCGGATCGTCGCGCCGGGCGGTGCCTGCACCCGCAGCAGGCTGATGCGCACAGCGCCGCGGTAGATGAGCCCTTGGATGCGGACGACCGGGAACGGCGTCATCAGCGTGGCACGGGGTGAGCTCGGCGCCGGGGCGTTGGGGGTCACGGCTCCCGGCGCCGAGCCGATCGTCGACGGACCGGCCGCCGTCTGCGGCGGACCCGTCGGGTTCGAAAGCATCGGAGGATCGGACACGACGATCGAGCGGAACGTCACGGTGGCGACGCCACGGTCATCGGTCGCGCGCACCGCGACGCGGTGGCGTCCGGCCACGCCGAAGCTCCACGTGGCCCACGGTCCCGCCGCGTCGTCGAAGGCGCCGTCGTCATCGAGGTCCCAGTCGATGTGGGTGATGGTGCCGTCGGCGTCGGCCGCGGTCGCGGTGAACGTCACACCGGCGCCCACGGTCAGGCTCGCGGGGTCGCTGACAAACGACACGGTCGGGGCCTGGTCGGCCAGCACCGTGATCGATCCCACGGCGGTGCTGGTCGCGCCGTGGCCGTCGCTGACCTGCACGCCCACGCGGTAGCGCCCCGGCGTCGGGTAGCTCACGGTCTGCAGCGCGCCGGCAGCATCGCCGTAGATCCCGTCGCCGTCGAGGTCCCACGAGAACGCCAGCAGATCCTGGTTGGGGTCGGTCGACCGGCTGGCGTCGAGCAGCACGGGGCTGTCGATCGCCGCCGGGCTCGACATGATGCTCAAGTCCACGATGGGCGGACCGTTGACGACCACGGCTCGCGAGACGGTGTGGCTCCCTCCAGGGTTGGTGACCTTCAGCGACACGGTCGAGATGCCGACCGGCAGCACCTGGGCGGGCGGCGCGCGCCCCTTGAACGTGCCGCTGGGGAAGGTCCACGTCCAAGCCGTCGGCTCGCCGGTGGACGTGTCCTGGAACTGGACGAGGGTGCCGGCCAGCTGGGTGAAGCTGAAGTCCGCGGTGGGTCGTGCGTAGGCGTGGAACGTCGTCTCCGCGTGGGCGGGGGCAGTCAGCACGGGGTCGTCGTCGGTCGCGTCCAGGATCGCGCGGTAGTCGCCGGCGGCGGGGAGCGTGACGGTCATCGGGTTGGTCGCCGACGTGGCGAGCACGGCGCTCGCCGCGTCGACGATCGTCCACGACCAGTGCGTTCCCGTGCTGCTGGTCAGCCGCATCTTCAGCGCCGCCTGCTGCTGGACCGCGATCGCCGGCGTTGCAGGCGTCGCCGCCGCCCCGGTCGCGAGGATGAGGCTCGCGGCGACCGAGCAGATCACAGCAACGCAGCTGGTCCTATGCATGTAAGCGTCCTTGGGGCTGTCTGCGACGTCCTGTCCCTTCATCACGTCTAACGGATGGGAAGGGGCCACGTTCACGCGCTTCGGGTTGCGCGTGGCGCCGCGCGGCCCATGTACCGAGGGGCATGCGATCTCCCACGGTCCTGACGAGCACCCTGACCGCGCTGGCGGTCCTCGGCGGCCTGGCCATCGTCGGCGGCTGCGGCGGCTCGGACGACGTCAAGACGGTGACGGTGGCCGCGCCCGCGAGGGCAGCGGCCAGCGCCACGGACCTGCAGACGGCCTACGAGCGTGTGGTCCAGCGCGTCTCACCGTCGGTCGTGCAGATCGAGAGCAACGATGGTCTCGGCTCCGGCGTCGTCTACGACGGCGACGGTCACATCGTCACCAACGACCACGTCCTCGGCGACGGGCGCACGTTCACGGTCACGCTCGCCGGCGGCGCGGAGCACAAGGCGACGCTCGTCGGCGCGTTCTCGCCCGATGACCTGGCGGTCATCCGGCTGGAGTCCGGCAAGCCGCCCGCGGCCACCTTCGCCGCGGACTCCGCCAAGCTGCGCGTCGGCCAGCTGGCGCTCGCGCTGGGTAACCCGCTCGGGCTGCGCTCGAGCGTCACGCAGGGGATCGTCTCGTCGGTCGGGCGCACCGTCAGCGAGGGCAACGGCGCGGTCATCGCCGCGGCCGTGCAGACCAGCGCGGCGATCAACCCGGGCAACTCCGGCGGCGCGCTCGTCGATATCGCCGGCAACGTCATCGGGATCCCGACCCTGGCCGCGACCGTGTCGGAGCTCGGCGGCAGTCAGGCGGCGGGCATCGGCTTCGCGATCCCGGCCAGCACCGTCCGGCGGATCGCCGGCCAGCTGATCTCCTCGGGGAAGGTGACCGACTCGGGGCGGGCGTTTCTGGGCGTTTCGGTCGCGACGCTGGTGTCGGGCGACGGCGTCGTCGTCGCGGAGGTCACCGCCGGCAGCGCGGCCGACAAGGCCGGGATCGAGCGCGGCGACGTGATCGTGTCGGTGGCCGGCACGGAGATCACCTCGGGCGACGACTTGTCGGTCCGGCTCGCGGAGCTCCAGCCGGGGCAAACCGTGCCGGTCACGATCCAGCGCCCCGACGGCACCAAGAAGACGGTGCAGGTCAAGCTGGGCGAGACGCCATCGTCGTGAGCCGCGCGCGGCTCAGTAGCGGAAGGCGGCGGTGGTGTCGATCGT
>JBEVLC010000428.1:0-26313 GCA_040509415.1 Baekduia sp.
CCGGGTGCTCCCGCGCGTAGTCCACCATCTCGCGCAGGGTCACCACGTGGTCGCCCAGCTCCAACCCCGCCCACAGCGCCCGCACGACCGCGAGGTCCTCCGGCGTGTCGACCGTCCAGCGCAACTCCGGAGCCTCCACGCTCCCGCGCACGCCACACAGGACGAACAGCTCCGGCCGCTCACTGTGGATGAACGGCGTCACGTGCTCGCGCGCCGACACCGACGTCGCCATCCGGTCGGCGCGCTCCAGCACGTCACGCCAGAACGCCTCCGTCGCCAGGCCCAACGGCAGCACCGGCTCGGCGAAGTTGTTGGCGTAGTCACAGGTGTCCCGCCGCGCCTCCAGCGCGCCGATCACCGCGTCGGTCTCGCCCGCGTCGATCAGCGGGCAATCGGAGGTGACGCGCACGACCATGTCGGCGTCCGCCGCGCGCGCCGCGCCCACGTAGCGTGCGAGCACATCGTCCTCGGAGCCCCGGTGCCAGCGCAGCCCGAGGCGATCGGCCAGCGCGACCAGCGGATCGTCGGTGTCGTTGACGGTCACCGCGAGCACGATCTCGTCGACCCGCGTACAGCGCGCGAGGCGTGCTAGCTGACGCTCCAGCAGCGGCTGGCCGTCGAGGTCCATCAGGACCTTGCCGGGCAGCCGGGTCGAGGTCATGCGGGCCTGGACCACCACGACGCGGCGCATGGCGGGAGTCTCTCACGCCGTCCGGAACCGGCCGCGACCGCCAGTATGCTCGCCGCGCTCATGGATCTCACCGGCAAGACCGTGCTCGTCACCGGCGGAACGGGCTCGTTTGGCACGCGCCTGGTGGAGCGGCTGCTCAACGAGCACGAGCCGCGCACCGTGCGGGTCTTCAGCCGCGACGAGCTCAAGCAGTCAGAGCTCAAGCGCCGCTTCAACGACGACGATCGCCTGCGGCTTTTTATCGGCGACGTCCGCGACCTGCCGCGGCTCGTGCGCGCCACCCGCGGCGTCGACATCATCGTCCACGCGGCGGCGATGAAGCAGGTCGAGGCGTGCGAGTACAACCCGTTCGAGGCCGTGATGACCAACGTCGTCGGCTCCGAGAACGTGGTCTCGGCTGCGATCGAGAACGACGTCCCCTACACCTTGGGCTTGTCCACCGACAAGGCCGTCAACCCGGTCAACCTCTATGGCGCGACCAAGCTCTGCGCCGAGAAGTTGACGGTGCAAGGCAATGCCTATGCCGCCGACTCGCCGGCGCGCTTTGCCTGCGTGCGCTACGGCAACGTCGTCGGCTCACGCGGCTCGGTCGTCCCGCTCTTCAAGACCCAGGCGCCGACCGGCGTGGTGACGATCACCGACCTGGCGATGACGCGCTACTGGATCACGCTCGACGCCGCGGTCGACTTCGTGCTGGCGTCGCTGAGTCGGATGGGCGGCGGCGAGGTCTTCGTGCCGAAGATCCCGTCGATGCGGATCACCGACCTGGCCGAGGCGCTGGCGCCCGGCGCCGAGCACCGCGTCATCGGCATCCGCGCGGGCGAGAAGGTCCACGAGACGCTCATCACCGAGGACGAGGCCGGCCACACGATCGAGACCGACTGGGGCTTCGTGATCCTGCCCGAGTACGCGTCCTGGCCGACGCGCGACCACGAGGGCATGCCGGTCGCGCGCGGCTTCCGCTACGCCTCGGAGACCAACGACTGGTGGCTGTCGGTCGACGAGGTCCGCGCGATGTCGGCGGACGTCAAGGCCCTGGCGTGAGCGATCCGACGTTCCTGCCCTACGGGCGCCAGGACGTCGACGAGGCCGATATCGAGGCGGTCGCAGCGGCGCTGCGCGAGGACCTCATCACGCAGGGCCCGACGGTCGCACGCTTCGAGGAGGCGTTCGCCGCCCATGTCGGCGCGCGCCACGCGGTCGCGTTCTCCAGCGGGACCGCGGCGCTGCATGGCGCGGCGTTCGCGGCCGGCGTGCAGCCGGGCGACGTCTGCGTGACGTCGCCGATCACCTTCGCGGCGTCGATGAACGCGGCGGTCTACCTCGGGGCGACCCCGCGCTTGATCGACATCGACCCCGCGACCTGGAACCTCGACGCACACGCGGCCGCCGGGGTGGCGGGCGCGAAGGTCGTCGTCCCCGTCAGCTTCGCCGGGCTGCCCGCCGACCTGGAGCCGCTGCGAGGCGGCGGCGCGACGATCATCGAGGACGCCGCTCACGCGCTCGGCGCGGTGCGCGACGGCAAGCCCGTCGGTGGCGCCGGCGGCGCGGACATCACCTGCTTCTCGCTGCACCCCGTCAAGACGATGACAACAGGCGAGGGCGGGATCGCCACGACCGAGGACGACGGACTGGCCGACCGCCTGCGCGCCTTCCGCACGCACGGCATCGTCCGCGGCGACGCGACGCGTCCCGGCGAACACGACGGCGCGTGGTGGTACGAGCAGCAGGAGTTGGGCTTCAACTACCGGATCACCGACTTCCAATGCGCGCTGGGCCTGCGTCAGCTGACGCGCCTGGAGGGCTGGGTCGCGCGGCGCAACGCGATCGCCGCGCTCTACCGCGAGCGCCTGGCCGGCGACGAGCGCATCGGCCTGCCGCCCGCCGCGCCGGAGGGCTCGCGCCACGGCCACCATCTCTTCGTCGTGCACCTCGCCGGCGGGCCGGCAGTGCGCCGCCGCGTCTTCGACGGCCTGCGCGCAGCCGGCATCGGGGCGCAAGTGCATTACATACCGCTCTACAAGATGCCGTTCTACCGCGACAACTACGGCATCGGCCAAGACGCCTTCCCCCACGCCGAGCGCTACTACGCGGGCGCGATCTCGCTGCCGCTGTTCCCCGCGATGGTCGCGGCCGACGTCGTCCGCGTGGTCGGCGAGCTGCAGCGGCTACTGGCTTTATGATCGGCCCCGACACGGCCCCCAAGGCGTTGTTGGAGGCGTTGTACCCCCTGCACCGCACGCTGGTCTCCGAGGACACCAACATCGCGCTGGACCTGCTCGGCCAGAGCCTGCCGGAGAGCGTCGAGTGGTCGACCGAGACCTACGCGCCCGGCACGCCGGTGTGGACCTGGACGGTGCCCGAGCGCTACATCGTGCGCGAGGCCTACCTGGAGACCGAGACCGGCGAGCGGATCGTCGACTTCGCCGACAGCCCGCTGCACCTGGTGTCCTACTCCGAGCCGGTCGACGCGCTGCTCACGTTCCACGAGCTCGACCCCCACCTGCACCACGCCGAGCGCCGGCCGGACGCGACCCCGTGGGAGTTCGCCTACTACGAGCGCGGCTGGGGCTTCTGCCTCCCCCACGCGCGCTACCTGGAGCTGGACCGCAGCGCCCGCTACCGCGCCGTCATCCGCTCGGAGTTCGACACCACGCCCGAGCACGGACTGCGCGTCGGCGTCGCGGTCGTCCACCCCGAGGGCGGTCGCGCGCCCGAGGCCGGCGAGCTGCTGGTGTGCTCGCACATCGACCACCCCGCCCAGGCCAACGACGACCTCGCAGGCGTCGTGTCGGCGATCGCCGCCGCCCGCGCGCTGGCCGCCGACCCGCTGCCCGCCGGGTCGATGAGCGTGCGCTTCCTCTTCTGCCCCGAGACGATCGGGTCGATCAGCTACCTCAGCCACCACGAGGAGCTGATCGATCAGCTGCACGGCGCGATCTTCAGCGAGATGACGGGCAACCGCAACGTGCTGGCGTTGCAGCGCAGCTACCAGGACGACGACTTGATCGACCGCGTGGCGCGGACGGTCCTGACGCAGCGTGCCATCGACTTCCGCGAGGGCCCGTTTCGCACGATCATCGGCAACGACGAGATGGTCATCAACGGCCCCGGCGTTGGCGTGCCATGCATCTCGCTCAGCCGCTGGCCCTACGACGAGTACCACACCAGCGACGACACGCCGGAGATCATCGACAAGGGCTTGCTCGTCGAGGCCGGCGAGGTGATCGCGCAGATCTGCCGTGTCCGCGGCAGCGACTACGTCCCGCGACGGACGTTCACGGGCCCGGTGTTCTTGTCGCGCTACGGGCTGTGGGTCGACTGGCGCGAGAACTTCCCGCTCAACCGCGCGCTGGAGCACATTATGTTGCGGTTGGAGGGCGACCGCTCGATCTTCGCCATCGCCGAGGAGATCGAGCTGCCCTTCGAGGACGTCTACGCCTACGTCGACCGCTTCCGCGCGCACGGCCTCGTCGACGTGGCGCGCCCATAGGATGGCCGTGGTGCCCACCCTCCTCGACTGCACGATCCGGGACGGCAGCTACGCCATCGACTTCAAGTTCACCGAGGCCGACACGGCGCTGATCGCCTCCCAGCTCGACGCGGCGGGCATCGGCTGGATCGAGGTCGGCCACGGCGTCGGCCTCGGCGCCAGCGACGCGGGCAAGGGGCGCGCAGCCGCCCACGATCTGCACGTGATCGCCCACACCCGCGAGCGTGTGCGCGACGCGCGCATCGGCGCGTTCTTCATCCCGGGGATCGGCCGCCCGCAGGATCTGCGCGACGCGGCCGCCGTGGGCCTGGACTTCGTGCGGATCGGCTACGACGCCGACGAGATCGAGCAGGTCCTGCCGTCGCTGGAGATCGCGCGCGAGGCGGGCCTGGACGTCTTCGTGAACTTCATGAAGTCCTACGGGATCACGCCCGCGGCGTTCGCGCGCGGCGCGGCGATGGCCGAGGAGGCGGGGGCGATCGGCGCCTACGTCGTCGACTCCGCCGGCGGGATGCTGCCCGTCGAGGTCACGTCCTACATCTCGGCCGCGCGCGCCGAGAGCGCGATCCCGCTCGGCTTCCACGGCCACAGCAACCTGCACCTGGCGGTGGCCAACAGCCTCGCCGCCCACGAGGCCGGCGCGGAGTACATCGACACCAGCGTCTACGGCATCGGCCGCAGCTCGGGCAACGTCCCGACCGAGGTGATGGCCGCGGTCTTCAGCCTCATGGGCATCGACTGCGGCGTCGATCCGCTGGCGATCATCGACCTCGCCGAGGCCTACCTGACGCCGCTGGCCGAGCACCTGCACCCGCACGACATGATCGCCGTGTCGCTCGGGCTCGGGCGCTTGCACTCGTCCTTCCTGCCGGCCGCGCTGGAGGCCGCCGAGGCTGCCGGCGTCAACCCCTTCAGGTTGATCGTCGCGCTCGGGCGCAACGACGTGATGCGGATGACCGAAGCCGACCTGGAGGCGGCGGTCGCGGCGCTGCGCGACGGCGGCGCCCGGCCGGAGATCCGCCGCGAGGTCGCAAGCTTCTCGCACCCGGGCTTCGGGCCGAGCCGCATTCGCAACCGCGCCGACGCGGTGGCCGAGCTGCTCGACGGCCTGGAGGTCGTCGCCGCCAAGCGCCGGCTGACGGTCGTGCTCGACCTCGTCTGCGCGCCGGCGCTCGGTGACGACGACGTCACGGCGGAGTTCGTCCTCGAAGACGAGGACATGGCCTTGGGGCGCGTGCGCTTCGGCTCCGACGCGGCGCTCGCGGCGACGCTGGGCGAGCACGGGGCGCGGATCGGGCTGGCGCTGCTGGACGTCGCGGCGCTGGCGCCGGGTGCCGCGGGCACCGCGCTGACCGCGGCCTCCGAGGTGCTCGACGGCCGCGTGGTCGCCTACCGCTCGCCGTCACTGGAGGCCGAGCGCCTCGGCGATCTTGCGCTGGCCGCGTGGGCGACCGTCCCCGCCAGCGGCTTCTCGCTGGAGGGCGAGGGCGACCTACGCGCGCTGGAGGCCAAGCTGGCCGCCGCGGCGCCGGTGGCGCGCGGCCCGCGCGCCGGCGACGGCCCTACCACCGTGCACGTAACCGCCGGGCCGCACAGCGCCATCACCTTGCCTGACGGCCGAGCCATCACCCTCGACCGCGGCGAGGCGCTGCGCGACACGCTGCCGCGCTGGCGGTCGGCCCTCGACCTCGCGCGCGGTCTCCCCCAGCCCGAACTCGCCCACTGACATGCGCCATCTCCGCACCCTCACCGACGCCGTCGAGCACCATCGCGAGCGGCCCTTCCTGATCGACGCCCAGAACGACGGAGCGGTCCTTACCTATGGTGAGGCACACGCGCTGGCGACCAACGTCGGGGCCGAGCTGCGCCGCCGCGGCCTCGGGCACGGCGACCGCCTCGGGGTGGCGCTGCCCAACTCCGTCGAGCTCGCGCTGCTCTACCTCGGCGCGCTGTATGCCGGCGTCATCGTCGTGCCGCTGGGCACCGGCTTCGGCCGCCGCGAGCTGCGCTCGATCCTGGAGCGCGCGCGGCCGGCGGAGGTCATCACGGGCGCGACCCCGGACGCGGCGCTCGCCGATGCTGCTGGCGCCGCCGGCGTACCGCTCACGCAGATCGACCCGCGCGGCGCGGGAGCCCCCGACGACGGCTGGCGCCCGCTCGACGGCGTCGCCTCGCGCGACGTCGTCGCGATCCACTTCACCTCGGGGACGACCGGCACGCCGCGCGGCGTCGGCCACCGGCTCTCGGACTTCGTCGCCAACGCGCAGCGCTACGCAGCGGCCACCGGCCTCGGCGCCGAGCACCGGTTCCACCACAACCTGCCCATGACCTACATGGCCGGGTACTACAACCTGCTGCTGCTGCCGTTCACGCTCGGCGCCAGCGTGGTGGTCGACCGCGCCTTCGACGCGCGCTCACTCCTGCGCTTCTGGAAGACCGTCGGCGAGCATGGCGCCGACGTGCTCTGGCTGGTCCCGACGATCATGGCCATGCTGTTGAAGATCGACCGCGGCGACGAGGGCCGCGCGCTCGTCGCCGAGCAGATCAAGTTGGTGGTCTGCGGCACCGCGCCACTGAGCCCCGACCTGCGCGCGCAGTTCGAGGAGCGCTACGGCACCGCCGTCCATGACAGCTACGGGCTCTCGGAGACGCTCTTTGCGGCCGTCTCGACGCCCGCGCGGCCGGCCGCCGCCGGCGCCGTCGGGACGCTGCTCGACGGCGTCGAGATGGCGGTGCGGCCGATCGACGGCGCCGCCGACGGCGAGCTGCTGATCCGCTCGCCCGACACGATGGTCGGCTACCTCGACGAGGGCATGACGTTCGTCGATCCCAGCGAGGACGGCTGGCTGCCGACCGGCGACCTCGGCACGATCGGCCCCGACGGCGAGGTGCGGATCAGCGGGCGGTCGAAGGAGATCGTCATCCGCGGCGGCGTCAACGTCAGCCCCGTGGCCGTCGAGGGTGTTCTCGGCGGTGAGGAGACCGTCGAGCGCGTCGCCGTCGTCGGCGTGCCCGACGCGGTGCTCGGCGAGCAGCTCGTTGCGGTCGTGCAGATGCGCGACGGCGCGACGCTCCAGGACGCCGAGCCCGCGCTGAAGGCGCGCGCGGCCGAGGCGCTGCCGAGTTCGCAGCATCCCGGCGTCTACCTCCAGATCGACGAGCTGCCGCGGACGCCGACCGGCAAGGTCCGCAAGGCGGCCGTACGCGACATGGTCATCGACCAGCTCGGGCTGCCGGCCGCGGGCAAGGGCTTCACGGTCGACGACGGGCAGGCCCCCGCCGCCGGCGCGAGCCGGCTGATCGACCTCAGCCATCCGCTGCACGAGGGGATGCTGACCTTCCCCAACCTCAACCACCCGCGCACCGAGGTCACGCAGCTCGCGCGCCATCGCGTCGAGGGTCGCGCAACGCGCCGGCTGGTCCTGGGCACCCACACCGGCACGCACCTCGACGCGCCGCTGCACTTCATCGAGGACGGCGGCTCGATCGACCAGGTGCCGCTGTCGACGCTCGTCGGCCCCGCGGTGGTCGCCGACCTCGGGCCCGCCGGCCCGCTGGAGGAGATCTCGCTGGCGCGGCTGCAGGCGGCGGTCGGCGGCGGCCTGCGCCATCCACGCTTGCTGCTGCGCTTCGGCTGGTCGGCGCGGTTCGGGCGGATGGACTTCTACACTGAGTCGCCGTTCCTGGCCCGCGACGCGTGCACGTGGCTCGTGGAGCAGGGCGCAGCGCTGGTCGGCATGGACATCCCGTCGCCTGACGATCCCCGGCTGGGGTTCGGCAGCGAGGAGGACAGCCCCAACCACTACATCTTGCTCGGGGCGGGCGTGATCCTGCTCGAGTACCTCAACAACCTGGAGCAGCTGAGCGGGCCCGAGGTCTTCCTCGCCGCGCTGCCGCTGCCCGTGCGCGGCGCCGATGGCGCGCCGGCCCGGGTGATCGCGATCGAGGGCGACGGAGCGCCGGGGTGAGCGGCGCGCTGACGACGCTGCCCGAGACGCTGCTGCTCGTCGGTGCGCCCGGGGAGATCCTCGCCGGCAACCCGCTGCTGCGCACCTGGGCGCTGGGCGACGCCGCGTTCGTCGAGCTGCTCGCCGCGCTGCGCGGCGGGGACTCGGAGGCGCTGCGCGAGCGGTTCGCGGGTGCGACGTTCGTCGTGCGCGACGCGAGCGCGCCGCCGTTCGCCGACGGCCTGCTCGGCGACCCGACGGGGCTGGATCGCGCGGCGACGCTGGAGGGCGTGGAGCCGATCGACCTGGAGGCCGCGCTGGCGCTCGCGCGTCGACTTGTCCTCGCCGTTGAGGACGAGGAGGCCTACGCGGCGTCGCTCGGCACGCGCGAGCACGCGCTTGATCGAACCCACCATGGGAACGTGCACCAGCGGGTGGGCGAGTACGTGGCGCGGACGTTGCGGCGGCGGGATCTCGACGGGTGGTGGGCCGATCAGAAGTTCACGCCCGACCACCGCGCGCCGCGTGAGGGGCCCTACCGCTGGGTGCAGTGGGAGTTCATGGCGGAGCGCTTCCCCGCCGGGTCACTGGCCGGCCGGCACGTCCTGGACTTCGGCTGCGGCCCGGGCCTGTTCGCCCGCCTCTTCGCTCGCGCGGGAGCGCTGGTCACCGCGACCGACACCAACACCCAGCACTTGGAGACGTTGCAGCGACTTGCCGTCGACGACGCCATAGCCGAGCAGATCGACACGCTCGCCCTGACACTCCCCGTCGAGGACGGGCTCGCCTCCCTGACCGGCGCGCAGTTCGACTACATCTTCCTCAGCGACGTGCTGATGTTCTACTTCCACAGCTACGACCCGTCGGTCGAGCTGGATCCCGCCGCGCTGCTCACGACCCTCGGCGGCCTGCTCGCCCCCGGCGGCCGCATCGCCATCCTGGAGCCCAACGGCGCCTTCTGGCAGCAGCCGTGGCTCGGCTCGCCACAGCGTCCGCTGACCGTCCTGAGCGAGTACCGCCACCGCTGGCACGGCGTGACGCCGACGCTGGAGGAGCTGTCACGCGCAGCCGAGGCCGCGGGGCTCGCGATCGCGACGGTGCGCGAGCTGGTCCCCGGGGACGACGCGCCGCAGGACCGCGCGGCGGGCTTCGCCGCCGAGTTCCCGTTGTGGTGGTACTTCGAGCTGCGCGCGTGATCCTCGGCGCCGTCCAAGTCGTCGTCAACGTCGCCGACCTCGCAGCCGCGGAGGCGCCGCTGACCGCCGCGGGCTTCACGCGCTCCTTCCACGAACCGCGACTGGCCTCCCATCCGGCCAAGGACATCATGGTGAGCGGCCCACGCGACGCGCTGGCGATGGTCCACCTGACACCGCCCACACTGCCCCACACGAGCGTCGAGGGACGACTCAACCCCCGAGGGCGTGGTTCAGTCGTCCCTCGACGGCTGCAGCCTGCTCTGGCCATCGAGCTGACCGCCTACGCCGGTGGCGCACCGGCGGGCGCCGCGGCGTTCACGATGAGCACCTCCGGCGAGGTCACGTCCCCCACCGACGACCGCGCCGCCTCCGGCGCCTTCTGGGACGCGCTCAACGCGCCACAGGACGACGACGGCCTACGCCGCTTCGGCGCCGCGCTCCCCGCATGGCGGCTGACCATCACCACCGTCGACGGGCCGAGCCGCGCCGGCACCACGACCGTCGACGCCAACGGCTGCGTGCTGGTCTCCCTGGTCACCAGCAACGTCGACGCCGAGCTGGCTCGCCTGCACCGTGGCGGCGTCCTGCGCCGTGCGACCGAGGCGTGGGACGAGGACGTCGCGGGCCGTACGCTGCGCGTGGCGATCGTCGAGGGCCCGGCGGGCGAGCTGGCCGAACTGCTGCAGATACCCTCCGCCCCATGACGCTGACGGAGACCGAACGCTGGCTCGTCGACTACTTCGCCGAGCACGGCAACGGCACCGCGGCGGCGCACGACGCGGACACGCTCCTCGACGCCAACTACTTCGAGCTCGAGATCCTCGACTCGCTCGGCCTCGTGGTGATGATCGGCGACATCGAGGCGACCTACGAGCTGGCGCTGGAGCCCGCCGACCTCCAGGACCCGCGCTTCTGCAGCGTTCGCGGCCTCGCGCAGATCGTCGACGAGGCCCGCGCGCGGTGAGCGCCGCGCCCGACTACGACCGCGCTGTCGTCATCGCAGCACTGCGCGAGCTCGGCCTCGAGCGCGGCGACATCGTCTTCTCCCACACCGGCGTCGGGATGCTCGGCCGGCCGGCCGAGGGGCTGACCAAGGAGGCGATCACCGCGCTGTTCCTCGACGCCTTCACCGACGTGCTCGGCCCCGACGGCGCTTGGATCCTGCCGGCCTACACCTACTCCTTCACCAAGGACGAGGTGTTCGATCCCGCACGCACGCCGCCGACCAAGGCCATGGGGTTGCTCCCCGAGGCGCTCTGGCAGCACCCGGCGTTCGCGCGCTCGGCCGACCCCCTCTTCTCCGCCATCGGCACCGGCACCGCGGCCCACACGCTGCTGGCTGCCGCCGGCAGCGAGGACTGCTTTGGCCCGCGCTCGCTCTACGCGCTGCTGCTGGAGCGCGACGCGGTGATGGTCAACGTCGGCATCGGCTCCCACAGCGCGCTGATCCACCACGTCGAGCAGCGACTCGGCGTCGCGTACCGCTTCCCCAAGCGCTTCACCGGCGTCAGCGTGATCGATGGCGAAGTGCAGGAGACCGAGGTGGTGTACAACGTCCGTGCGCTCGATCGACCGGAGCATGTGCCCTACTTCATGCGCTTGGACCGCGACGCGCGCGCCGACGGCGCGGCGAAGGCCGTCCGCGTCGGCCGCGGGGAGATCAACGCGATCCGCGCCCGCGACATGGAGCGGCTGATCATCGCCGGCCTGGCCAAGGACCCCAACTACTTGGTGCGCGGCCATGAGTGAGGCGCTGCGCCCGTCCGGCATCCGCGCCGTCTTCGACCGCGCGCTGGCGCTCGAAGCGCAGGGCCGCTCGATCGTCCACCTGGAGATCGGCCGCCCGCACCTCGGCTCGCCCCCGGTCGCGGCTGAGGCGGCCACCGCGGCGCTCGCCGCCGGCGACGTCCACTACACACCGAACCGCGGCACGCCCGCGCTGCGCGCGGCGCTGGCCGACATGCTCGCCGCCGCCGGGCGCCCGTACGACGCAGACACCGAGATCGTCGTCACCGCGGGCGGCAGCGAAGCCGTCTTCGCCGCACTGCGCGCGCTGCTGGCGCCCGGCGACGAGGTGATCATCCCCACGCCCGCCTGGCCGCACTACGAGGCCCACGCGCGGCTGGCCGACGCCGTCCCGATCGCGGTCCCCTCGCGCGCCAGCGACGGCTTCGTGCCCGACCCCGAGCGCATCGCCGCGGCGATCACGCCGGCCACCAAGGCCATCGTGATCTCGTCGCCGTCCAACCCGACCGGCGCGGTCCTCGGTCGCGACACCCTTCAGGCACTCGCCGACCTCTGCCACCGCCACGACCTCGTCGCGATCTCCGACGAGATCTACCGCCGCTTCGCCTACGGCGCCCACGAGCACATCTCCATCGCGACGCTGCCCGGCATGCGCGAGCGCACGGTCATCGCCGACTCCTGCTCGAAGACCTACGCCATGACCGGCTGGCGCGTCGGCTACGCGGCCGCGCCCAAGGCGCTGCTCGACCGCGTCGCGACCGTCCACCAGTACCTCACGGTCTGCGCGCCCTCGTTCGCCCAGGCCGGCGCGGTCGCCGCGCTGCGTGAGGGCGAGCCGTTCGTGGCGGCGATGGTCGCCGAGTACGGCCGCCGCCGTGACGCGCTGCGCGCCGGCCTCGCCGCACTGCCCGGCGTCGAGCTAACCGCGGCCGACGGCGCCTTCTACGCCTTCCCGCGCTTCACCGACGCCGGGGTGGGCGGGTCCGATTTCCCCGTCGACCTGCTCGAGGACGCCGGCGTGGCGACCGTCCCCGGCACCGCCTTCGGCACCGGCGTCGACGACCATCTCCGCATCAGCTACGCGGTCTCCGAGGCCGAGCTAGACGAGGGCCTCGCGCGGCTCGCAGCCACGCTGAACGGCTGACGACACCGCTCAAGACGGCGCAGAGGCAGGCCGACCACCTGCCTATGGGCTCCCTCCGCCCCACGCGCGTGCTTGCGTACGCGCCCTACAACCGCTGGGCGCTGCACGGCCAGTGGGAGATGACGATCCTGCACACGCTGCGCCTGCGCAGCGCGGAGGTCGAGTACGTCCTCTGCGACGGCCTCTACAGCGAGTGCGACCAGTTCTGGGCCGCGCACAACCCGCGCCCCGCCGACGCGTGCCTCGGCTGCCAGGCCGACGTCACCAAGCTCTGCGCCGAGATGGGCATGGACTACCGCTGGCTCGGCCGCTACCTGGCGCCCGACGAGGGCCGCGAGGCGCTGCGCTGGGCCCAAGCTGTCCCGACCGAGGAGCTGCTGACCGCGACCTACGGCGAGTGGCAGATCGCCGCCTGGGTCCGCATGTCGCTGCAATCGCACTTCCGCACCACCGAGCCCGACGTCGGCGATCCGGCCGTCGAGCGCGCCGTGCGCGGCTACCTGCACAGCGGCCTGGTTGCCGCCTTCGCGCTCGATCGCCTGCTGACCGAGAGCGACCCCGACGTCCTGCTGCTCTTCAACGGCCGGCAGTCCTCACTACGCGTCGCGCTGGAGCTCGCCCGCGCGCGCGGCATCCGCGTCGTGACCCACGAGCGCGGCCAGCGCCCCGAGACCCTGCTGCTCGTCGAGAACGCGACCGTCCTGGCGCTGGAGCGCGTCCGGCGCTACTGGCGCGAATGGGGCGAGATCCCGCTCGACGCCGACGAGGCCGCGGCCGCCGCGCGGCTGATGGTCGACCGCCAGCACGGCCGCGACCTGCCCTGGAAGGCGCTCAGCGCCCCGCCCCAGCCGCCGGCCGAGGTGCGCGCGCGCCTGGGGCTGAGCCCGCAGCGCCCCGTCTGGGTCCTCTTCACCTCCTCGGATGACGAGGTCGCCGGCGACGAGGACTGGGGCAGCGCGTTTGCCTCCCAGCGCGACTGGATCGACCGCACGATCGCCTTTGCCGCCGCCCATCCGGAGCTCGATCTCATCGTCCGCGTGCATCCCAACACGGGCAGCAAGCGCTCGACCGGCGCCAACCACGCGCAGCTGGCCGAGATGGCGACGCTGCGCAACGGGCTGCCGCCCAACGTCTCGCTGATCGAGCCCGACGAGGACGTCAGCGCCTACTCGCTGATGGACCTCTGCACGGTCGGCCTGGTCTGGGTCAGCACCGCCGGCCTGGAGCTGGCCTGCAAGGGCAAGGCGACCGTCGCGGCAGCCAGCAGCCCCTACAGCCACGCGGGCTTCGTGCGCACCGTCCCGGATCCGGCCGGCTACGAGACGCTGCTGGACGAGCTGGCGGCGCTGGCGCCCAACGCCGCCTGTCCCGAGATCCGCCGCGGCGCCCTGCGCTTCGCCTACGGCTACTTCTTCCGCCTGGCGATCGCGTTCCCGCTGGTCCGGATGCCCGACGTCCACAACGGCGTGCTCGCCTACTCCTCGCTGGAGGAGCTCCTGCCCGGCCGCGACGCCGGCCTGGACCGCTGCGCGCGGATCCTGCTGGAGGGCGAGCCGGTCTGCCCGCCGCCGACCGCGGCCGAGCTGGCACGCACCACCGACGCCGAGGACGCGCTGCTGGCGGGCTTCGGCCCGCGGCGCCTGACCGCGCTGGCCTTCGCCGAGGAGATCATCGCCGACGCCTCGCTGCTGCAGGCGTGGGCGGCGGCCTTCGACGGCCGCGACGACGCGACGCTCGTCATCCACACGCTCGCCGAGCACGCCGAGCAGCTCGTGGCCGTCGTCACGAGCGCCGGGCTGGATCGCGAGGACGGCCCGGACCTGCTCGCGCTCGAGGCCGACGCGAGCACCGTGGCGTCGATCGACGCCGTCTTCTCGCGTCTGGACGTCGCCGACGACTTCGCGGCGCCCCGCTACGACGATGCCTCGGTGGGGCAGCTGGCGGCCGGATGAGCGATCCCGCGGTCAGCGTCGTCATCACGTGCTTCAACTACGGTCGCTACCTGCCGGAGTCGATCGGCAGCGTGCTGGCCCAGAGCTTCGAGGACTTCGAGCTGCTCGTCGTCGACGACGGCTCGACCGACGACTCGCTGGCGATCGCCCAGCAGCTCGCCGCCGACGACCCGCGTGTCACGGTCATCGCCCAGGAGAACGCCGGCCAGCCGGCGATCCCGCGCAACCTCGCGGTGCAGCGGGCCCGCGGGGAGTACATCGTCTGCCTCGACGCCGACGACCGCCTCGACCCCGAGATGCTCGCGCGCTGCGCCGCGGTGCTCGACGCCGACGCCGATGTCGCGCTGGCCTATCCGCGGACGGTCGAGTTCGGGGACTCCCACGAGCTGCATCCGCACCTGAACTGGAGCGTCGAGCGGCTGGTTCGCTGCAACTTCCTGCCGTGCTGCACGATGTACCGGCGCGCGGCGTGGGTGGCCGCCGGCGGCTACAACACCAACGTCCGCGGTTACGAGGACTGGGACCTGTGGCTCGGCATCGCCGCCACCGGCGCCGGCGGCCGCCCCGCGCTCGGCGCGCTCTGGCATTACCGCAAGCACGGCGCGGGCGTCTACAGCGAGTCCACCGGCCGCGACCAGCAGCTCAAGGCGCAAGTCATCGTCAATCGCCCGCAGCTCTTCAGCGACACGCAGCTCGCGTGGGCCGGCGGCGTCCTGGCCGGTGACTCCGCTGCGCTGGCGATCACGGCGCCGCTCGGCCATCCACCGGTGTTCAACGACCCTCCTTGGATGCCGATCCTCACGGTCGGCGACACGCGCCGCATCGGGGCCGAGGAGGTCCGCCGCGTCGCGGTGCTCGCCTATAGCGCTGAACTGCTCGCCGACCCGGCGTTGCTGTCGGCCTACGGCAGCACGGTCAGCGCGACCGACGACATCACCTTGGTCATCGCCACCGGCGACGGCGATGTCGCACCACTGCTGGAGGCCGTCGCGGCCGCCGGCCTCGACGGCGACGACTCACCGGACATGATCGCCCTACCGGCCGTGCCACGCGGCGTCGACGCCGTGCTCTCGCGCCGCGAGCACGCCGCCGCCCCGCGCTTCGACGAGACGACGCTGCGCTCGCTGCGAGCGCTCGCCGCCGCGGCGTAGCCCGGCCTGGTGGTCGGCTACCGCCCCACGACCACACGGCGAGGTGAGGCGGCGGTCACCGTCGCCTCACATGTCGGTTTCGGTCGCCTCGTGGCCGACGTCAGAGGGCGCCGGTCGAGAGGCTTCAGAGCTGGTCAGCCTGGCCTGGAATGGTTTCCGCAACCGTCGGCTGAGCACCAAGATCCCGGTTGCCGCACCAGCCGCGAGCACCGCAGGCGCCGCCGCCACCACCACCGTGCCAGCGACCATGCCTCCGCCGACCGCGCCACCGATCGCCGCAAGGCCGCTGGTGATCCCAACGGCGCTCAGGCCAGAGATCCCTGCGGCACTGATGGCGGCAATCCCACCCACGGCTCCAGCGCCAGCGCCAGCGACGGACGCCACGCGTCCATCTCGCCGAGCGGCACGTTCATCGTCCGGTAGGGCCTCGTCGTCTCGCAGCGCGACCTGGGTGATGATGATGCTCGCCGCCGCACCCGGAACCGCAAGCACGGTGGGGCCCATCGCGGCCCCACCACCAACGAGACCGCCTGCAGCGCTCAGCGCGGTCATGATGCCGGGCCCGCTAACGCCGGCGACGGTACCGAGGCTGGCTACCGCGCCGGTTGTCGCGCCAGCAGCCGTTCCTACGACCGCGCCCTGGGCCGTCATGCTGCCAGTTTCGCGGACCTGACCGCTGGCGTGCCTCCCGGTACAGCACCACACAGCGAAGTGCTCGCAGTTGTTGGTGACGAGGTGGTAACGCTTGTCTCCGAGCCTCGACTCGGCTCTCAACATCGTCACGTCCGCGTTGTCACGAAATCCGTAACGACGGACCTTCAGCGTTCCGCCCGACAGAAACTCCTCGAGCGTCGAGCGCCTGATGTCTGCACCACGCTTGTCCTTTGGCTCTCCAGAGAAGTGGATGACCGTTCCGTCTCCGGCGTCGATCCCGTGATGTGTGTAGATCCCTCGGCTGACATAGATGTGATCGGCGCGACCCATCGATTCCTCTCATTGCATTCGGACGACGCTGTGCATCGGCGGCAGAACCCCGGACGCCATGAAGGTAACGCCGGAGACCGCGCGCTCAGAACTTCTTGACGATCAGCGCAATCCCCGGGTGGAAGTGCACGCTGGCGACGTCGCGGCGCATCCTGGCCAGCTCGATCGGCGAGACCGCGCAGCGCACCTGCCCGGGCGGGTTGAGCATGTGGTTGCGATGGACGGCGTCAGCCAGCGTCTTGGTGTAGGCCATGGCCGTGTCGGGGGCGCCGAGGCCCTGGCCGCCGTACTCAAGAAAGTACGAGGTGCCGAGGTCCTCGATGGCGTAGATCCCACCGGGCATGACCTGCGGCCAGAGGACCTCGAAGGAGACGATTTGCTGGACCATCGTGTGGCCGCCGTCGTCGAGGATGAAGTCGTAGTTGCCGCCCAGCTCGGCGACGAAGGCCTCCAGCGCCGCGGCATTGCCCTGATCGACGAGCCGCACCTGCGAGTTGGGCACCTCGTCCTGGTAGGCGAGCGTCCGCGCGTCGACGTCGATGCCGTGCAGGATCGCGTTGGGCAGGTAGTCGCGCCACATGCGCAGCGAGCCGCCGTTGTAGAGGCCGATCTCCAGCATCCGCATCCGCTGCTCGCGCACGTGGGAGAGCAGGCGGTCATAGACCTGGGTGTAGGTGGTGCCCTTGTCGGTGTCGTGGCGCTCGGCCAGCCGGCAGAGGTCCGTGGGCTCGGGGATCGCGATCATGATGGCCTTGGTCGGAAGAGGGGATCGGGCTAGGCGGCGGCGCCGCGGGCCGCGCGGGCCTCGCCGAGGCGCGCGACGGTCTGCATCTCGCCACACACGCGAGCTTGGGCCTCGACCACAAGGCCAAGGTCGGTGGCAGCGGCCTCGAGGTCGGGGCCGGCCGGCGCCGTGGAGAGCAGGTGCTGCTGCATGCGAGCGATCTCGGGCGCGCCGACCGGGCCGTGGCCGCGGCGCGCGAGCCAGCCGCCGAGGCCCTCGACGGTGACCTCGCCGGCGCTGACGTCGCGCCCGCCGACAGCCGCGAGCAGCAGCAGCTGGCGCGTGGCGCGCGCGAGGATCTGGGTGCGCAGGGCATCGCCGTCCCACTCGGTCAGCTGCGCGCGGTCGTGGAGGTAGTCGCTGTCGTCGCCGTAGTGGTCGTACTGGACGTGCCAGCCGCCGGCGCGCTCCTCGGCGGCGAAGCGCCCGAGGCGCTCGGCGATCACCTTGCGGCGGCCGTGCTCGGCGCTGCGGATCGGGTAGTGGCGCAGGACGAACGGCACCGGGAAGACGCGCTTGCCCTCGAAGAGGACGTCGTGGCCGCCGTGCTGATGGAGGTTGACCGGGCCCGACGGCTGGGCCTTCCAGGCCTTGACCTGCAGCAGGTCGAACGGGCCCGGCTCCTCGTAGAAGCGCAGCGCCGCGCGCACGTCGGTGCCCGGGACGAAAGCATCGTCAGGCGTCGGGCGGAAGTTGACCAGCTCGAAGTTGACGGCGCTGAAGCCGAGCTCATCGACCTCGCGCAAGCCGTCGGCCAGGGTCGTGCCAGGCCATGGCGACTCGCGGAACTCGTCGGCGTTGACGAACAGGTACCAGTCGGCCGGCACCTCGCCGGTGACCTGCTCGACGCGGCGCAAGATGTCACGCCAGACCATCTCGTCCTCGTTGCGCGCGTCGAAGCCGGACTCATCGGGGAAGCGCTCGATGCGCACCAGCCCGCGGCCGAGCCACGGGGTCGCGGCGGCGACCGTGTCATCGGTGGAGCGATGGTCGAGGAGGTAGACGTCGACGCCCTCGGCGACCAGCGCGCCGATCGCGGCGCCGATGACGTCGCCCTCGTTGTAGGCGGGCATGACGGCCAGCGCGCGGAAGGGACGCTCGGTCTTGGCCAGCTCGGCGGCATGCGCCTCGGCACGGGCCTCCGACGCGGTGAGGACGGCGAGGACACCGCCGACCGGCATGTCGACGCCGCTGACGGTGCCGTGCTCGAAGCCGTGGCGGCCAAGCGCCTCGGCGGCCGTGGCGACGTCCCAGCCCGGGACCCACAGGACCAGCGCCTCGACGGACGGCAGCGCGGCCGCGAGCTTCGTCAGAAGGGTCTCGGACGGCTCGGCATCCACGAGCAGGACCCTGCCGTCGTGCTCTGGCGCGAGCACACCGTCGACGGGCAGGATGGAGCAGGCCGCATGACGGGCAAGCCGACGCGCGGCCACGAGGGCCGGGGAGGGAGCGTCCACCCCCCGGTCATCGGCACGGCCGGTAGGCGCTTGAGCCTTCAGGTATCGGCAAGGTGCAACGTCTAGCCTTCCCCCTCAATGCTCATCGCCGCCACCCTCGTCCTCGCCTCCGTGACCGACAAGCTCGCCGACTGGGTCACGGGCGTCGTCGACGACATCGGGCTCCTGGGCATCTTCCTGTTGATGGCGCCCGAGAGCGCCTGCATCCCGATCCCGTCGGAGCCGACAATGCTCTTCGCCGGCTTCGCGGCCAGCGACGGCGCCTACCCATGGTGGGCCGCGGCGCTCGTGGCGACCGTCGCGAACCTCGTCGGCTCGTGCGTGGCCTACGCGGCCGGCTACTACGGCCGCATCGAGCTGCTGGAGCGCCAGAAGGTCGTCCACATCTCCCCCAAGCATCTGGCCTGGGCCGACGCGTTCTTCGCCCGCCACGGCGACAAGGCGGTCTTCTTCGGGCGGATGCTGCCGATCGTCCGCACGTTCATCTCGCTGCCTGCCGGCATCGCGCGGATGCCGTTCAAGCGCTTCGCGGTCCTGACGTTCCTCGGCGCGCTGCCGTGGAACGCCGGCCTGGTCCTCGCCGGCTACGCGGCCCGCGACAACTGGGAGGACCTGCGCAAGTACCTGCACCTCATCGACTACGCCGTCGTGGTCCTAATCGTCGCGGGCGCCGGGTACCTCGCCTACCGCTGGTTCAAGAACCGGCGGCCGGGGACGCCCGCCGAGGATGCGGCCTGACCGACCGGAGGGGCGGGTGGGATTTCCCGTCCTTCACGCGGTAGCGCTGGGCGCGCTGCACGGACCGGCCGAGCTCGTCCCGGTCTCCTCCAGCGCGCACGTCGCGCTGATCCCGCAGTTGCTCGACTGGCCGTCGGCGCGGCTCGACGACGATGTCCGCAAGGCCTTCGAGGTCGCGCTGCACACGGGGACGCTCGGCGGACTGCTCGTGCTCGTGCAGTTGCCCGCGCCGGTCTGGGCCGCGGTGGCGACGGCGCCCGCGGCGGTGATCGGGTTCCTGTTGGAAGGGCCGATCGAGCGCCGGCTCGGCGGCGTGGGCGCGACGGCGGTCGGTCTGCTGGCGGGTTCGGCGCTGCTGGTCGCGGCCGACCGGGCGGGCGACGGCGCACGGGCGGCCGACGATGCCACGCTCGCCGACGCCGCGGTGCTCGGCCTCACGCAGGCCTGCGCGCTGTGGCCGGGCGTCTCGCGCCTCGGGCTGACTGTCGCGGCGGCGCGCCTGCGCGGCTTTGGCCGCGAGGCGTCGTTCGACCTCGGCCGCCGCGCCGGGCTGCCCGTGATCGCGGGAGCCACCGGGCTCAAGGCCTGGCGCCTGGCCCGCAACCCGCCGGCACCGGAGCTGCGCGTGGCGTTCGCGGCCGGGATGGCGGCGGCGCTGGCCTCGACGCTGGCCGCCGCGCCGCTGCGGCGCGCGACATCGGTGGCCCTGCCCGCGGCCGAGCGCGTGACGCTGGCGGCGCTCGCGCTGCGCCGTCTGCGACGATCGCAGCCATGAGTGACGCATACGCTGCGGCCGGCGTAGACACCGACCAGGCCGACGAGGGCGTCGGCGCCCTGGTCTCCGTCCTGCGCACGATCGAGACGGGCAAGCCGTCGCGGTCGGTCGTGCCCAGCGGCCATTACGCCTCGGTGCTGCGCGTCACCGACGAGCTCGGGATCGCGATCGCCACCGACGGCGTCGGCTCCAAGCTCGTCGTCGCCGAGCAGGCAGACCGGCTGGAGACGGTCGGCATCGACTGCGTGGCGATGAACGTCAACGACCTCATCTGCGTCGGGGCCGAGCCGATCGCGCTCGTCGACTACCTCGCCGTCGAGGAGGTCGACCCGGAGCGTCTGGCCCGCATCGGCGTCGGGCTGAAGGTCGGCGCCGAGGCGGCCGGCTGCGAGGTCCCGGGCGGCGAGCTGGCCGTCCTGCCCGAGCTGATCCGCGGCCATCCCTCGCCGCAGGGCTTCGACCTCTGCGCGACGGCGATCGGCACGGTCGCGATCAAGGACATCATCTTGGGGGATCGCATCGCCGCGGGCGACGCGATCATCGGCGTCCCGTCAAGCGGCCTGCACTCCAACGGCTACACGCTGGCCCGGCGGGCGCTGCAAGAGCAAGGCGGGCTGAGCCTCGACGACACACCCACCGAACTCGGTGGCGCCTCGGTCGCCGACGCCCTGCTCGAGCCGACCGTCATCTACGTGCGCGCGGTCCTTGACCTGCTGCGCTCCGGCGTCGACGTCCGCGGGCTGGCGCACATCACCGGCGGCGGGTTGACCAACATCCTGCGCCTCGGCGGCGGCTACGCGATCGAGGAGCCGCTGCCGGTCACGCCGGTCTTCGACCTCGTCGCGCGGCTCGGCGCCGTCGAGACCGCCGAGATGTGGGAGGTCTTCAACATGGGCTGCGGCCTCGTCGCGATCGTGCCCGAGGCCAACGCCGACGATGCCGCCGCGATCCTCGCCGGCCACCATCCCGGCGCGCGCCGGATCGGCACGGTCACCGACCAGGTCGGGACCATCACCGTCCCCGGCCTAGGGCTCAGTTTCCCGCTGCGGTAGCGCCGCCGCCGGACTCGCCGACGCGGCGGACGAGCGCCGCGACAGTGCGCTCCAGCGCTTCGAGGCGCTCGCCGACCGCCGGATCCTCGTCCTCGCGCGTGACCGCCCCGCCGATGTCGCCAATGGTGAACCAGGCGTAGGGAAGGTCGCAGGCGGCGGCGATGACGCGCAGGTGCGTCTCCTCCGCGCGGCCGCGCACGGTGCCGAGGTCCTTCAGCGTCGAGCGGCTCAGCGGCGTGCGCTCGGCCAGCTGCTCCCAGCTGCCGATGTCGGCCAACGCCATAGCGGCCCGGATGCGCCGCCTGATCTCGTCCTGCTCGAGCACTCGCCCGCGACGGTACGGAGGACAGAATCGGCCGGTGTTCGACAGAACAACCGAATTGGCCAGTCATTAGCCTGACTGGCTTTTTTCTAACAGATTCGGTTACCGGCGACGGGCCGCGACATCGGCTAGAAGGCGCTCGACCTCGGCCCAACCTGTACCGCGGGTGCGCCACACCCGCTCGACGAACGCCCGTCGCTGCCGCGTGTCGACCTGCTCGATCAGGCCCGCATCCCGCAGTTTCCGCACGTGGTACAGCGTCGCGCTGGGCGAAAGGCCAACGATGGCGGCGAGCTCCCGTGCCGACGCTGGCCGCTGCTCGAACAGCACGAGGGCCTGGAGGCGGGCCGGGTGCCCTAGTGCTGACAGGAAATCGGTTTCGAGCATGGAGCCGAAGCCCGACCTTACGTCGTTTTGCTCACCCGTGCGGGTGTCGCGTTGTGACTGTTCAGCAAATCTTTCACAGTGGCTCTATGGTCCTCGGTGATGTCCGAGCCCGTGCCTGCTGACGTCCTCCGGGCGATCGCGCACCCTCTGCGCCTCGCCCTGCTCGTCGCGCTGGAGGAACATGAGCAGGCGCCCGGCGAGCTTGCCATGGCGCTCGACGCCACGGAGCCTGCGATCGCACACCACCTCGCGATCCTCCACGACGCCGGTTTGGTCACAGCCAGCGCCGAGTCCGACCGCTGGCGCACCATTCCTGGCTGGGCGAAGATCGCTACCTCGCTCCAGCGCCTACAAGACGGCTAAGCCGCGTGTTACTGAATTTCTGACCAAGTCCGCAGGCTGCCCACCGAATACCGGGGCATGGCGCGTTCTCGCTAGGCAGCGGCGAAGACTGGTGCCTGCGCCATGGGCGCGGCGAGGAACGCCACGAGGGACTCGGCGTCCGGCGTGACGATCGCGTTGCCCGCGGCCTCGGCGAGGCGGGTGTGGCCCGCGGAGGCGCCGTGGAGCGCGACGAAGCCGTCGGTCGCCGCGTGCAGCGCGGCGTCGCGGCCGGGTGTGGCGTGCAGGAAGCGGACTTCGATGTCGGCGCAGTTGTCGAGGTCGATGCCGGCGGCGGTCGCAGCGGCGACGATGTGCGCCTCGACCTGCTCGGGCGTGCCGTCGCGTGCGGGATCGGCGACGAGGATCAGGGTGCCGGCCGTGCCGGCGGGCGCGGCGGCGGCCCAGGCGCCCAGCAGCGCGGCGAGCTCGTCGCGGCCGCGGTAGGCCGGGACCGCGAGCAGGCGCGGGCGGGTCGCGGCGGCGAGCTCGAGATCGACGGCGGGGAGCTGCGCGATCCGCGGCGGACGGCTGCTCAGCGTGCCAATCCGCTCCGCGTAGCGGGCGGCGACGGCCTCCCAGCCCAAGGTCGCGGCGGCAGCACGGGCCGCGGCGCCGCGGCGGGCGCGTTCCTCCTCGCTCGCGTCGGCGACCTCGCGCAGCAGCGCGACCAGCGCGTCGCGGTCGGGCTCCAGCATCCACGCCTCGCCGGCCACCGGCAGGTCGCCGATCCGGCGACCGGGCAGCAGCGCCCTCGTCGACGGGATCCGCCAGCCGGCGTCGGCTGGGCAGAACTCGTCGGTCGGGCCGCCAGCGGTCACCACGGTCGGCAGCCCACAGGCCATCGCCTCCAGGACCGGCATCGCGAAGCCCTCGCCGCGGTAGGGATGGACGAGCACGTCGCAGGCGCGGTAGAGCGCGGCGACCTCGTCGTCGGCCAGCGTCTCGGTCAGGTGCACGACCCGCGGGTGGGCGGGATCGTCTCCTGCCGCCATCCGCAGCAGCTCCGCACGGTCGCCACCGCGGTAGACGCCGTCGGCGCCGAAGTCCTTGACGATCAGCGACACGTCGTCGCGGCCGGCGAACGCCTCGCCATAGGCGCTCAGCAGCACGTCGATGCCCTTGCGCGAGATCGCGCCACCGACGAAGAGGAAGCGCAGGCCGGGCGCCCCTTCGAGCTCCATCGCCGCACCATCCGGCGAGTAGTGCGCGAGGTCGACGCCGTTGGGCACGACCGCCACGCGGTCCGCGTCGACGCCGGCATCGAGGTACATGCGGCGCACGTACTCCGACGGAACCCACAGCTCGTCGACGACCGTCTGCAGCGGCGCGACCCACGCGGTCGGGATCGAGCCGAACTCCCACGGCTGGATCAGCGCGAGGTGGCCCGATGCGGGCGGGCGGAAGTCCGGCGGCCACTGGTGGCGCACCTCGACATCGGCGGCATGCGGGAGCGGCACGGGCGACGTGGCGCGATCGGTCGCGCGGGCGCGCACGATCAGCGACGCGTCGTCAGCCAGCGACCCGCACACCGAGCGGTTGATGCGTGCGAGGCTCGTCGGCGCGTCGTGCTCGCCGACCCAGGCGACGACGGTCTCCGGCTCGTCGACGACCCGCGACGGCCGCTGCCCGGCGTAGTACTGCTCCAGCTCATCGACGTAGGCGCCGAACCCACGCGGCGCCTCGATGCCCGCCTGCAGGCGCTCCAGCAAACCGTGCTCGGTGGCCAGCCGCTGCATCTGCGCCGCGAGCCCGGCGGCGTCGCCGCCGTCGAAGGCCAGACCGTCGACCTCGTCGCGGATCGCCTCGGCCAGCCCGCCCATGCGCGGTGCCAGCACCGGCACGCGCGCGGCCAGGCACTCGCCGGCGACCAGCGGCGCGCAGTCCCACCACAGCGACGGGAGCGCGGCGACGTCGACGCTTGCCAGGTGACCCGGCAACTCGGCGGCCGCGAACTTGCCGCAGATCTCCACGACGCCGCGCGTGTCGAGCGCCCGCAGGCGGTTCGCCATCGCGTCGCTGACCTCACCGTGGATCTGCACGCGCAGCGGCGCGTCGACCAGCTGGGCGGCCTGCACGAGCAGCTGCGCGCCCTTGTGGGCGTACACCGAGCCGAAGAAGCCGACGGTGAGCGCGCGCTCATCGACGCGGCCGGGGGTGCGGTCGCGCCCGACGCGCTCCCACGCCAGCTCCTCGGCAGGCACCGACTGGCGGACGACGTCGAGCGCGTCGGCCGGATAGCCCTGGTCGATCAGCGTGCGGCGCACGCCGTGCGAGACCGCCAGGCAGGCGGTGATCCCGCGCGAGAACGCCTCGCGGATCGTGGCCAGGCGGTTCTTGTAGGCCTCGGGCCCGGCGGCATCGCCGCCGATGCAGGTGGCGCAGTCGGCGCCGGCGTCGCCCGGACCGCCGCAGAGGCTGTTGTCGCCGCGCAGCAGGTAGGCGCGCGGGCAGACCAGCCAGTAGTTGTGGGTGGTGAAGTACGACGGCACGCCGCGGGCGTGGGCGACGTCGAGCAGCGCCGCGCCGAGGTTGTGCAGGTTGTGGAAGTGCACGACGTCGGGCTGCAGGCGATCCATGAGGTCCTCGAAGGCCGCCGTGATCGGCGCGTCGTCGAGCTCGCGGTCCGGACGGCCGGTGTCGAGCAGCCCGTGCGGCCGGTTGTGCACGCCGACCAGCCTGACCCCGCTGTCCTCCCACTCGCGCAGCGCGTACGGCACGCCGGACGGATCGGGCTTGACGGCGGCGTGGAAGACGGTGACGTCCCAGCCGCGGCGCACGAGCTCGCGGGCGGCGAAGCGCGGGAGCATCGTGCCGCCGCCGGCGTCGTCCCAGCCGAAGGCGGTCATCAACAGCTTGCCCTTGCTGCGGGCAGGCGGCGGCGAGGCCGGTAGCGCCCGGGCGCGCTCGGCAACGCGGCGGGCAAGACGCGGCAGCGGCAGCGCGCGGCCCGCGAGGTACGACGCCAGCCGCGTCAGCGCCTCGCGCTCGGCGTCGGCGGCCGACAGCAGCGGCCAGTCGATCTCCGGCACGAGCAGCTCCAGCGGTTCACGCTCCAGGGACTCCCAGAGCGCGGCTTCGACCTGGTCGATCTCCAGCGCGCGCATCGACTCGTCGGAGAAGTTCTCGCCGTGGCGGCGCAGGCGGATCAGCGGCTCGCCGTCGACGTGGCGGAAGCGGAAGCGCGGAGCGGCGCGCAGCCAGAAGTGGAAGTCCTGGGCGAGCGTGTAGTCGGGGTGGTAGTCGCCGACGGCCTCATAGACGCGCCGGTGGACCAGCCGCGTGGGATCCAGCAGCAGGTTGTGCACGCGCCAGAGGCACTCGACCACCCCGCTCGGCGTGAAGTCCGGGACGGTCTGGCGCCCGCGCTGGGTGCCATCGGCGTCGATGATGAGGGCGTCGCCGTGGACGACCCCCGTGTCGGGATGCGCGTCGAAGACCGCGACCGAGCGGGAGATGCGATCGGGCAGGCAGACGTCGTCGTCGCCGAGCATGCCGATCAGCTCGCCACGGCCCTCGCGGATGATCGTGTTGTAGGCCTCGGCGATGCCGCGGTTGGTCTCGTGGCGCACGATCCGCAGCCGTGGGTCGTCGAACCCCGCCAGGACCTCGTCGATCTTGGGGTTCTTCGAGCCATCGATGACGACCAGCACTTCGAGGTCGTCGTAGTCCTGGGCCAGGCAGGAGGAGACCGCCTCGGCCAGGTAGGTGTCGCGGGTGCAGGTGGCGACACCGAGCGTTACGCGCGGGGAGGGAGTCATCCACTCCCGGGAATCGGCCGCCGCTGAAGCGACTTGAGCGCCTACGCCCGCCCCGGACCCGGCACGACGACCGTGCTCCGTGCGGGCGCGCTCAGCCGAGCCGGACGTAGCCGGTGGCGCCATCGCCGGAGGCGTCATGGGTGCGGCGGGTGACCGCGTTGGAGGAGTTGCCCTCGATGGTGTGGATCTTGCCGTCGGGATCGACGGACTCGACGATGCCGATGTGCGTGCCACCCCAGACGATCACGTCGCCGGCCTGCGGCGGCACGCCTGACGCGGCAGGGTTCCAGCGGCCGGTACGCTGCGCCCAGTCGGCGACGGCGGCGACCGAGCCAAAGCCCTGGCCGGCCTC
>JBEVLC010000429.1:0-7338 GCA_040509415.1 Baekduia sp.
ACGCCATCCGCCTCGCCGGCCGCCGGCCGGGCTCGCTCAGCTCGACAGAAGCTGCCTGAGCACGTAGCGCAGGATCCCGCCGTGGCGGAAGTAGTCCGCCTCCTTGGGCGTGTCGATCCGGACGCGGGCCTTGAACGACACGTCGCCGGCTTGCACGTCGACCTCGCGCGGCAGCTCGCCGGCGTTCAGCGGCTCGGCCAGGCCGGTGATCGTGAACTGCTCCTCGCCGGTGAGGCCGAGCGAGTCGGCCGTCTCCCCCTCGGGGAACTGGAGCGGCAGCACGCCCATTCCCACCAGGTTGGAGCGGTGGATGCGCTCGAAGGAGACCGCGATGACGGCGCGGACGCCGAGCAGGTTGGTGCCCTTGGCGGCCCAGTCGCGTGAGGAGCCCGAGCCGTACTCGGCTCCGCCGAGCACGACGAGCGGGATGCCGTCGGCGATGTACTGCTCGGACGCCTCGAAGATCGAGGTCTCCGTCCCTTCTGGCAGATGGCGCGTCACGCCGCCCTCGGTGCCGGGCGCCAGCTGGTTGCGCAGGCGGATGTTGGCGAACGTGCCGCGGATCATCACCTCGTGGTTGCCGCGCCGCGACCCGTAGGAGTTGAACTCTCGCGGCTCGACGCCCCGCGACTGCAGGTAGGCGCCCGCCGGCCCGTCCTTCTTGATCGCGCCCGCCGGGGAGATGTGGTCGGTGGTGACCGAGTCCCCCAACTTGGCGAGCACGCGCGCGCCCTCGATGTCGGTCACCGGCGACGGATCGGCCTCCATGCCCTCGAAGTACGGCGCCTTGGCGATGTAGGTGGAGTCCTCGCTCCAGGCGTAGCGGTCGCCGGTCGGCACCTCCAACCCCTGCCAGTTCGCATCGCCGTCGAAGACCTGGCCGTAGGAGGAGCGGAACATGTCGGACTGCACCGCCTCCTCGACCGTCCGCGCGACCTCGGCCGTCGAGGGCCAGATGTCCTTCAGGTACACCTCGGCGCCGTCGGCGTCGCGGCCCAAAGGCTCATGGATCAAGTCGATGTCCATGGTCCCGGCGATGGCGTAAGCCACCACCAACGGCGGCGACGCCAAGTAGTTCATCTTGACGTCGGGGTTGATGCGGCCCTCGAAGTTGCGGTTGCCGCTCAGCACGGACGTGACCGCCAGATCGCCCTTCTGGACCGCAGCGGAGATCTCGTCGGGCAGCGGGCCGGAGTTGCCGATGCACGTCGTGCAGCCGTAGCCCACCAGATTGAAGCCGAGCGCCTCGAGGTCGCCGGTCAGCCCGGCGCGCTCGTAGTACTCGGTGACGACCTTGGAGCCCGGCGCCAGCGACGTCTTGACCCACGGCGCGCGCGTCAGCCCGCGAGCGACCGCGTTGCGCGCCAGCAGGCCGGCGGCGAGCATGACCGACGGGTTGGAGGTGTTGGTGCAGGAGGTGATCGCAGCGATCACGACGTGGCCGTGGTCGAGGTCGAACTCCTCGCCGTCGAGCACCGTGTGGACGGCGGTCGCCGACCGCTCGGCGAGCACGGCGCCGGCTGCCACGGCACCCGCGGGCGCGTCGTCGGTGTGGGGATCCGCCGAGTGGCCGGGCGCGCCGTTGGCCGGCGGGTCCGACGCAGGGAACGACTCGGCGATCGCCTCGTCGTGGCCGTGGCCGAGGTCGGCCGCGTCATCCTCGCCGAGCAGCTCGGCCAGCGAGGCGCGGAAGCCCTCCTTGGAGGCGCTCAGCGCGATGCGGTCCTGCGGGCGCTTCGGACCGGCCAGCGAGGGCTCGACCGTCGAGAGGTCCAGCTCGACGACATCGGTGAACGTCGGCTCCTCGGCATGCTCGTCGTGCCAGAGGCCCTGCTCCTTGGCGTAGGCCTCGACGAGGTCGATGAGCTCCTTTGGGCGCCCGCTGAAGGCCATGTAGCGCAGCGTCTCGGCGTCGATCGGGAAGATCGCGCAGGTCGAGCCGAACTCGGGGCTCATGTTGCCGATCGTCGCGCGGTCGGCCAGCGGCAGCGCCGTGACGCCCGGGCCGAAGAACTCCACGAACTTGCCGACGACGCCCTTCTTGCGCAGGATCTCGGTGACCGTCAGCACGAGGTCGGTCGCGGTCGCGCCCTCGGGCAGCTCGCCGCCCAGCTTGAAGCCGATCACCTGCGGGATCAGCATCGACATCGGCTGGCCGAGCATCGCGGCCTCGGCTTCGATGCCGCCCACGCCCCAGCCCAAGACGCCGAGGCCGTTGATCATCGTGGTGTGCGAGTCGGTGCCGACCAGCGTGTCGGGATAGGCGGTGCCGGTCTTATCGTCAACGAAGACCGTCCGCGCCAAGTACTCCAAGTTGACCTGGTGGACGATGCCGGTGTCCGGCGGGACGACCTTGAAGGTCTCAAAGGCGTCCTGGCCCCACTTGAGGAACTCGTAGCGCTCCTGGTTGCGCTCGAACTCGCGCTCGGCGTTGAACGCGAACGCGGTGCGGGTGCCGAACTCGTCGACCTGCACGGAGTGGTCGATGACCAGCTCGGCGGGGACGAGCGGCTCGATCTTGGCGGGGTCGCCGCCGAGGTCGGCCATCGCGTCGCGCATCGCGGCGAGGTCGACCACGGCGGGCACGCCGGTGAAGTCCTGCATGACCACGCGGGCGGGCGTGAAGGCGATCTCCTTGGACGGCTCGGCCTTGGCGTCCCAGGTCGCCAGCGCCTCGATGTCGGCCGCGTCGACCGCCCCATTGCCCTCGGTGCGCAGCAGGTTCTCCAGCAGGATCTTGAGGCTGAACGGCAGCCGCGCGACGTCGAACTTCGATTGCAGCGCATCGAGGCGGAAGATCGTCAGCTCGCGGTCGCCGACCTTGAGCGTGGAGCGGGCGTCGAACGAGTTGGGGTGGTTGTGGGGAGCCATGGGGTCGTGGTCCTTTCAGCGATCGTCAGGGAGCACCACGAAGGGCTCCCCGTCGGGCGTGGTCAATGTCCGGAACTGGTCGTTGAACGTCGCGATCCGACGCGTGTTGACGCGATGGGCCACTGCGACGAGCGAGGCTGTCGCGAGCCCGACATCCGGGTGGCGGCTGGCGATCGCCAGCGTCTCCTTCAAAGCATCCGCCCACCAGCGCACGGCGTAGGCGCCGCGCTCGAAATCCCGCCATACCGCCTGCTGAGCGTCCGCACCCACCGCCTCGGCGATGGCGCGATCGATGTCGGCAACGGCCAGCGGCGAGGTCACGAGGTCCTCGTCGAGCGTCTCCACGAGCGAGACCGCGTCACGGTGACAAGGGTGGCGGCCGCGGGCGACGGCGATGACGAAGTCGGCGTCAACGACGACGGTCATGAGGCGTGATCTACGTCCTCGAAGCCAACGGCCTCGGGCCGAGGCCGCTTCGGACGCTGCACCACCGCGGCCAGGGTACGACGGATGAACTCCGCCTTGGTGATCCCCTCTTCGGCGGCGCGGCGAGCGAGGGCCTGATCGAGCTCCTCGTCCAGGTAGATGCTGGTCTTCTTCAGCACTGCATGACGTAGGGTATCACCCTACGTCACTCTCGCAACCCGCCTGTCAGACCGTCTTGAGCAGCCGCTGGTTGATCGCCTGCGCGAGATCCTCAGCCGAGACGACCCCCGGCGCGATGCGCTCCAGGTCGGTGTCGTCGGTCCCGATCATCAGCGTCGGCGTCGAGTTGATCCCGTAGCGCCGCTGCAGGCTGTAGACCGCGCCGAGCTCATCGCGCACGCCGGCCGAAGTCCGATCCTTCATCGCGCGCGCGAGATCGAGGCCGCGGACGCCGCTGAGCACGCCCCGCAGGAAGCGATCCGTTACATAGCCGCTGTTCTCCTGACCCTGCACGTCGTAGAAGCGCATCGACGCATCCCACATCCGGTTCTGCAGACCGGCCGCCATCACCGCCTTGTTGGCCTTCCCGGAGTCCTCGCCCAGCAGCGCCGTCAGCCGCAGCTCCATCTTGACCTTGCCCGTGCGGATGTAGCGCCGGACGATGTCGGGCCACGACTCGGCCGCGAACTGGCGGCAGTACGGACACTGCAGGTCGGCGAACTCGACGAGCAGGACCGGCGCGTTGGGGTCGCCGAGAGTCAGCCGGTCTTGGGGAATCCCGCGCAGGATCGCCGTGACGTCGCGCACCGACGGCTTGCGCGGCGCCGTCGAGTCCGACCCGCTGCTGGAGACGAGGACGGCCACAGCGACGATCGCTGCGGCGGCGCCCAGCAGGACGGAGAACAACGTCAGACGGCGGCTCATGCGAACCCCAGCCTGTCATGCCCGACGCGCCGCGGACGGTCAGTCTGCCGGGCCGTCAGCGGCCGGCACAGCGCCCGCCGCCACCGGCTCGCGCAGCAGCCGGACCGTGCAGACGATCGCCAGCCCCGTCATCAGGATCGCGCTGGCCACGCACCACTGGCAGATCGCATCGATGGTGAAGATCTCGCGGTAGGTCAAGTACATGGAGAACCCGAAGCCGACGAGCGCCACCAGCGCCGCGACCATCCGCGCCAGCTCACCTTGGGGCACGAGCAGCGCGCCCAGCAGCGTGATGTAGCCCAGCAGGCCCAGCAGCGCCACCGGAACGCCCGCCAGATTTGCGTACTCGGAGGTCTGCACCTTGTGGCAGCCGTGCGCGATGTTGCAGACCGGGTCGATGTCGGCGTAGTGCACGTAGACCAGGTAGCCGGCGACGCCGATCCCCAGCACCGCCAGGACGAGCCCGGCGGTGCGCAGCGCGCGGTCGCTCACTGACCGCCCTTAGCCGCGAGCGCCGCGTCGATCAGCTTGCTGACGCCGGCCGCGGTCGGCTGGCTCTCGGCCTTGTCGGCCTTGAGGTCGCCACCCGTCGGGCCGACGAGGATCGTCGGGGTCCCGGTGACGCCATAGCGGCTGGCCAGCGTCTTGGCCGCGCCGATCTCCTGGCTGACCGCCGGGTCCCCGGCCGCGGCGATGGCCTTCTCGGCGTCAGCGCCCGCGCCGGTCAGCACCTTGGTCAGGAAGTCGTCGGTCACGTAGCCCGAGTTCTCCTCGCCCTGGTTGCGGTAGAAGAGGTCGGTCGCGTTCCAGAGCTTGTTCTGTTGGCCGGCAGCGAGGAGCACGCCGGCCGCCGTGACCGAGTCGGGCCCGATGAAGGTCAGCAGGCGCAGCTCCATTTTGGCCTTGCCGGTGCGGACGTACTTCTGCACCAACGCCGGCATCTCGTTGACGGTGTACTCCTTGCAGAACGGGCACTGAGGATCGGCGAACTCGGCGATCGTCACGGGCGCGTTCGGGTTGCCGAGCGTGATGCCCTTCTGCGGGATGCCGTCAATGAGGCTCTTGGTCTCGGCGACCCCTTGTAGCGCTCCTCCGCTGCCGGCACCGGAGGACTTCTTCTCCGAGCCGCCGGAGGAGATGACGATCGCGACGACGACAACAACGGCCGCGGCGGCGAGCAGCGCGCCGAGTTGGATGAGGCGCTTGCGCCGTGCGTCGCCGGCCGCGGCGGCCTGCTCCTGCGCGAGGCGCTGTGCGCGCGCGGCGTCGCGGCGCTCGCGCTTGGTGGGGGTGTTCTGCTGGGACATGGTGGGGTCGATCCAGAGGGTAGGAGGAGTGACCTCGCGCCGCGACGGTGAAATGCCGCGGCGCGAGTGCGGGGAATTACGCGCGTCGGCGCGCGAACATGAAGCTGGCGCCGCCGGCCAGCAGACCCAGCGCACCGACGACCAGCGCGATGATCGCGAGGGTGTTGGAGTCGGAGTCGTCGGTGCTTGCGTCGGCCACGGCCGGGACCGAGGCCGAGGTGTTCTCGGTCGTCGCCGTGTCGTGGGCCGCCGGCGCCGCGGTGGCGTGGTGGTCGTCGGCCGCCTCGGTGACCTGCACCTGCGGCGCGGGCTTGTCGGCGTCGGGCGCGCCGATCCAGCGCGCGGCCGTCCCGTCGCTGTAGGTCTGCAGCGCCTTGAAGGTCAGTGTGTCACCGGCCTTGCCGGGGATCTGCACCGACAGCGGGAAGTCCTGGAACTGCCCGGGCGCGATGCCGTCGGCCTTGGACTTGGCCGTCCAGGTGATGGTCTTGACGCCCTCGGTGATCTCGCCGTCGTCGGTCTTGACCGGCGTCGCGAGCTTCTCCTTGACGACCTTCACCGACCAACCGGGGATCGCTTGGTAGGAGGCTGAGGCGAAGCCCTCGGGGAACTGGACGGCGACCTTGGTCGTGACCGCGTCGTCGGTCTCGTTGGGGACGCGGACGTCCTCCACGACGTAGGCGCCGGCGGCCGCGGTCTTGGGCTGCAGCGTGACATGTGCCTGCGTGACGGCGGGCACGGCGAGGGTGCCGAGTGTGACGACCGAGGCGAGGGTGATGCGCTTCATGATCTTGATGTCCTTGTGTTGGGTTGCGTTGACGTAGGGGTTGGTTGGGCTCATGACACCGGCACCGAGAACGTCGCGGTGTACTGGTCGAAGTCCGAGACGCGGTCGGTGACCGTCACGCGCCACGTGCCGGCCGGGGCCAGCGCCAGCGCGTCGGCGACGTAGTGGCCGGGGCCGGCGTGGTGCACCGTCGTGGTCAGCGGGCCGATGGACTTGCTCGGCATGCGCGCTTCCAGCGTCAGCTCCTTGGTCGCCGTGAACGGCGCCCCGTCGGCGGCGCGGAAGAGGTAGACGTGGACGGCGTTGGCGCCGGTGCGTGCCGGGTCGACGGTCAGCTCAACTTCCAGCGGGCCGGTGCGAACGTTCTGGGAGAACGGCCCGGCCGAGAGCGCCGAGGGGGGCGGGTAGGAGACCAGCGCGGCGGTGACGCCGAGCACGACGACGACGAGCGCGACCTCGACGCGCAACGTCGTGCGCAGGACCCGGCCGACGGTGCCGGGGGTGGCGCCAGAAGCCGCGGCGGCACGCAGGCGCGGCAGGCTGCGTTGCCGGTTGAGCGCACCGAGCCCGACGAGCGCGACCAAGAGCATGATCTTGATCAGCACCGCGCGGCCGAAGGCGGTGTGCACAAGGTCGCCGAAGGACCGCAGGTGCACGATCGACTGTGCCGTCCCGGAGGCGATCAGCGCCGCGACGCTCGTCAGCGCGACGGCGCTGAAGCGCGACAGCGTGGTGCTCAGCAGCGCGGTGCGATCGGTGGCCTCCAGCGCGCGCGTGGCAGCGGGCACGGCGATGACGAGCGCGACTAGGCCGCCCACCCAGGCGCTCATCGCGACAACGTGGATGACATCGAGCGGCGCCAGCAGCGCGACCGGGTGCTGCGTGGTCGCATGGCCGCCGAGCGCTGGCGTGACCGCGAGGAAGGCGGCGGGCAGGGCGAGCGCCGCCAGCGCGCGGCGATCGAGACGGGCGGCGCGCGGCGTGGGCGCGGCCGGCGGCGACGCCACCGCACCCAGCACGGCC
>JBEVLC010000430.1:0-9678 GCA_040509415.1 Baekduia sp.
CGGGCTGCCACCCGCGGCGACCGCGTCGCGCAGCCGGCCAAGGCCCGTGTCCAGCCGCTCGCCGCGGCGCTCCACCAAGCCGTCGGTGTAAAGGATCGCGGTCATCTCGGGCGCGAGCGTCGCCACGCGCTCCTCGTAGCGCCACGTGTCCATGACGCCCAGCGGCGGCCCGGCGCCCTCGAAGATCCGCGTCGCGCCGTCGGCCTCGACGATCAGCGGCGGCGGGTGGCCGGCGTTGACGAACCGGAGCGTCCCGGAGTCGATCTCCAAGATCGCGAACACCATGGTGGTCATGAGGTCGGCGCCCAGCGCGGCGTGGTAGCCGTTCATGCGCTCGACCAGCGCGACGGTGCCGTGGCCCTCCAGCGCGTAGGCGCGCGCGACCGAGCGCAGCTCCCCCATCCGCGCGGCTGCGTCAACGCCGTGGCCGGCCACATCTCCTACAACAATGCCGAGCCGCCCGCCCGGCAGCGCGATCGCGTCGTACCAATCGCCGCCGACCCGCGTGCCGCCCGCGCCGGGCGCGATGTGCGCGGCGAGCGAGACGCCGACGATGCTCGGCAGCTGCTCGGGCAGCAGCGCGCGTTGGAGGGTCGCGGCGATCCGCCGGTCGCGCTCGTCGGCCATCTGCACCAACAACTGCTGTGAGGAGCCGTGCACGTCGCGCACCGCCACGACGCTGATCGTGACCGGACACGGCGTGCCATCGGCGCCAACGACGTGCGCCGACCACGGCTCGCCGCCATCGCCGAGCGTCGCCGCTGCGTCGAGCCGCTCGACCAGCGCGGGCCGGTCGCGCTCGTGCAGCACGTCGTGGATCGGCGCGCGCGCCAGCAGCCCGGTCGCCCGGCCGGTGAGGCGCTCCAGCGCCGGGTTGACCTGCAGCGCGAGGCCGTCGAGGTCGCAGAGCGCCATCCCGCTCGGCGCGGCCGCAAACGCGTTGCGCACCAGCTCGTCGCTGCGGCGTAGCTGACGGCGATGGCGGTCGAGGTCGGCGAAGACCTTGACCTTGGAGCGCAGGACCAGTGGGTCAAACGGCTTGAGCAGGTAGTCGACGGCACCCGCCTCGTAGCCGGCGAAGACCTCGGCCAGATCGCTCTCAGCCGCGGTCAGGAAGATGATCGGGACGTCGCGACTGCGCTCGCGCGCCTTGATCATCTCGGCGGTCTCGATGCCGTCCATCCCCGGCATCTGGACGTCGAGCAGGATCACCGCGAAGTCGCCGACCAGCACCTCCCGCAGCGCCTGCTCGCCCGAGTCGGCCTCGACGACGTCGACCTGCAACGGCTCCAGGACGGCCTGGAGCGCGATGCGGTTCTCGCGCCGGTCGTCGACGAGCAGGATCCGTGCGGGGTCGACCTCCACCATCAGCGATGCAGCCAGACGCGCATGAGCGACAGCAACTGCTCGACGTCGACCGGTTTGGTGACGTAGTCGCTGGCCCCGGCGCTGATCGACTTGTCGCGGTCGCCCTTCATCGCCTTGGCCGTCAGCTGGATGATCGGCAGCGCATCGAAGCGCGGCATCGCGCGAATCGCCCGCGCGGTCTCATAGCCGTCCATCTCGGGCATCATCACGTCCAACAACACCAGGTCGGTGTCGGGCTGCTCGCGCAGGCGCTCGATGCCCTCGCGGCCATTCTCGGCGAAGGCGACCTTCATGCCCCGCGTCTCCAGCGCGCTGGCCAAGGCAAACACATTGCGAATGTCGTCGTCGACGATGAGCACGCGCTTGCCGTGGAAGACCTGGTCGGCGGTGCGCAGCTTGGCCAACAGCTTGCGCGTCGGCTGCGGCAGCTGGGTCTCCAGCCGATGCAGGTAGAGCGCGGTCTCGTCAATGAGGCGCTCGGCCGACGCCGCGTTGGCCACCACCAACCGTGAGGCGGCGGCCTCCAGCGCGACCCGCTCCTCGGGCTCGAGCACGTCGGGGACGTGCAGGACGACCGGCAACTCGCGCCGCACGCCTTCGGCTTCAAGCCCCAGCAGGAGGTCGAGCGGCCACTTGGCGCCCGGGCGGATCACGAACGCCGCGCAGTCGATCCCATCAGTGTGTAGATGCTCGACGGCGCCCTCGGGAGCGAGGACCATCACATCGACGTCGTCGCCGGCGCCGAGCAGCTCCAGCGTGTCGACGTCGAGGCCGTCGCCCTCCTGGACGATCGCCAGGCGCTTGACGCGGCGCGCGCTGAGGCGCTCCAGCGCGTCGAGCGCCGCCAGCGCGGCCGTGCCTCCGCCCGCGCCACGGGCCTCGGCTTCGTCGACGTAGGCCGCGGCGCCGGCCCGCAGCGCAGCGAGCCGCCCGCCGGCCGGCCCGGCCACGACGACCGGGCGGTGGCGCGTCTCGGGATGGGACTTGAGCTGGCCGAGCAGCCGCTCGCCACGGCCGTCGCCGGCGAAGACCAGGACGGCATCGGGCCGGTACTCGCGCGCGAGCGCGAGCCCGAGCGGCGTGCGCCGCGCGACCAGCCCCTTGAAGCCGTGCTCGCGCGCGACCGCCAGCGCGCCCTGGGCGTGGCCGGCGTCGTGGGCGATGACGAGCAGGACGCGGTCGCCGGCGACGATCGTGCCGCGATCGTCCTCGACACCGTCGTAGGGCAGCAGCGCCGCGGACTCCGACGTCACCTCGGCGGGCGCGGCCAGCGGCGGCTCGGCCGGCGCCTCGGGCTGCGAGCCCTCGCCGCCGGTGCGATGGGTCAGCGGCAAGACGAGCGTGAAGCTCGACCCGTCCCCGACGCTGGAGGCGACGCGGATCTCGCCGCCGAGCAGCCGCGAGATCTCGCGGCTGATCGACAGGCCCAGGCCCGTGCCGCCGTACTTGCGCGACGTCGTGCCGTCGGCCTGCTGGAAGGCCTCGAAGATCGACGCGAGCTTGTCGGGCGCGATGCCGACGCCCGTGTCGGCGACCGCGAACGAGATCCGCTCGTCGGCGTCGCGCAGCACCTTGAGCGCCACGGTTCCGGTCGGCGTGAACTTGAAGGCATTGGAGAGCAGGTTGCGCAGCACCTGCTGCAGGCGCTGCTCGTCGGTGACGATCGAGGGCGGCAGCGCGTCGTCGAGCTCGATCGCGAACGTCAGCCCCTTCTCCTCGGCAACCGGCCGGAACGAGCGCTCGACGTCCTCGCAGATGTCGGCCAGCGCGACCGCGCCAAGGTCGAGCTCCATCTTGCCCGCCTCGACCTTGGAGAGGTCCAAGATGTCGTTGATCAGCGCGAGCAGGTCGTTGCCCGCGGAGTGGATGGTGGTGGCGAACTCGACCTGCTGGGACGACAGGTTGCCGTCGTCGTTGTCGGCCAGCAGACGCGAGAGGATCAGCAGCGAGTTCAGCGGCGTGCGCAGCTCGTGGCTCATGTTGGCCAGGAACTCCGACTTGTACTTGGAGGACAGCGCCAGCTGCGTGGCCTTCTCCTCCAGGCCGGCGCGGGCTGACTCGATCTCCACGTTCTTGGCCTGCAGCTCGCGGGCCAGCGACTGAGACTGGGCCAGCAGCTGCTCGGTCCGCATGTTCGCGCGGATCGTGTTGAGGACGACGCCGATCGTCTCGGTGATCTGCTCCAGGAAGGCGCGGTTGATCTCGCTGACGGCCTGCAGCGAGGCGAGCTCGATGACGCCGAGCACCTGCTCCTCGAAGACGACGGGCAACACGATGATGTTGCGCGGCCGCGCTTCGCCAAGGCCGGACTTGACCTTGATGTAGTCCTTGGGAACGTCCTCGACGACGATCGGCTTGGCCTCGACCGCGGCTTGCCCGACGAGGCCTTCCCCGAGCGCGAAGCGATCGC
Organism: Baekduia sp.; assembly: GCA_040509415.1. Lineage (GTDB taxonomy): Bacteria > Actinomycetota > Thermoleophilia > Solirubrobacterales > Solirubrobacteraceae > Baekduia. The sequence continues at coordinate 3,779 of JBEVLC010000430.1, forward strand.
GCTTCTTGGACGCCGAGCCGCCGGCCGCCCCGTAGGAGGCGACCAGGCGCAGATCCAGGTCTTCGTCCTCGCCCTCGACCAGGAAGAACGCGCCGTGCTGGGAGGTGACCAGCGGCGTCAGCTCGCTCATGATCAGGCTCGTGACCTGACCAAGGTCGGCCTGGCCCTGAAGCATGCCGCCCATCCGCGCGAGGTTGGTCTTCAGCCAGTCCTGCTCGACGTTGATCTGCGTCGTCTCGCGCAGGTTGGCGATCATCTGGTTGATGTTGTCCTTGAGCTCGGCGACCTCGCCCTGGGCCTCGACGGTGATCGAGCGCGTCAGGTCGCCTTGCGTCACCGCCGTGGAGACCTCGGCGATCGCGCGTAGCTGCGTCGTCAGCGTCGAGGCGAGCTGGTTGACGTTCTCGGTCAGGTCGCGCCAGCGGCCGCGGACGCCCTCGACCTCGGCCTGACCGCCGAGCGAGCCGTCGGTGCCGACCTCGCGCGCGACGCGCGTCACCTCGTCGGCGAAGGAGCCGAGCTGGTCCACCATGGTGTTGATGGTGTCCTTGAGCTCCAGGATCTCGCCGCGGGCGCCAACCGTGATCTTCTGGCTGAGGTCGCCCTGAGCGACCGCCGTGGCGACCTGAGCGATGTTGCGCACCTGGTCGGTCAGGTTGTCGGCCATCGAGTTCACCGACTCCGTCAAGGACCGCCACGTGCCGGAGACACCCTCGACCTGCGCCTGACCGCCGAGCTTGCCCTCCGTGCCGACCTCGCGCGCCACGCGCGTGACCTCGGCCGCGAACGAGCGCAGCTGGTCGACCATCGTGTTGATCGTCTCGGCCAGCGCCGCGACCTCGCCCTTGGCCTCGACGGTGATCTTCTTGGACAAGTCGCCGTTGGCGACCGCCGTCGTCACCGTCGCGATACCGCGGACCTGCTCGGTCAGGTTGGCCGCCATCGAGTTCACCGACTCGGTCAACGACCGCCACGTGCCGCTGACGTCTTCCACCTCGGCCTGGCCGCCGAGGCGGCCGTCGGTGCCGACCTCCTTGGCGACGCGCGTCACCTCGGCCGCGAACGAGCGCAGCTGATCAACCAGCGGGTTGATGGTGTCCTTGAGCTCCAGGATCTCGCCGCGCGCGTCGACGGTGATCTTCTTGGACAGGTCGCCCTGGGCCACCGCCGTCGTCACCTGGGCGATGTTGCGCACCTGGTGGGTCAGGTTGTCGGCCATGAAGTTGACGTTCTCGGTCAGGTCGCGCCACGTGCCGCTGACGCCCTTGACCTCGGCCTGGCCGCCGAGCTTGCCCTCTGTGCCGACCTCGCGCGCCACGCGCGTGACCTCATCGGCGAAGGACGAGAGCTGATCGACCATGGTGTTCACGGTCCGCTTGAGCTCGAGGACCTCGCCCTTGACGTCGACCGTCACCTCTTGGGTCAGGTCGCCCTTGGCGACCGCGGTCGTCACGCGGGCGATGTCGCGCACCTGGTCGGTCAGGTTGCGTGCCATGACGTTGACGGAGTCCGTCAGGTCCTTCCACGTGCCCGCGACGCCTGGCACAACCGCCTGACCGCCGAGACGCCCTTCCGTGCCGACCTCACGCGCGACGCGCGTGACCTCGTCAGCAAACGAGCGCAGCTGATCGACCATCGTGTTGATGGTGTCCTTGAGCAGGAGGATCTCGCCGCGCGCGTCGACCTCGATCTTCTGCGACAAGTCGCCCTGGGCCACCGCCGTCGTCACGAGCGCGATGTTGCGGACCTGACCTGTCAAGTTCTCCGCCATCGAGTTCACCGACTCGGTCAGGTCCTTCCACGTGCCCGACACGCCCGGTACCTCGGCCTGGCCGCCGAGCTTGCCCTCGGTGCCGACCTCGCGCGCCACGCGCGTGACCTGCTCGGCGAAGACCGACAGCGTGTCGGTCATCGCGTTGATCGTGTCGGCGAGCGCCGCGACCTCGCCCTTGGCGTCGACGGTGATCTTCTGGGTCAGGTCGCCCTTGGCGACCGCGCCGGCGACCTGGGCGATGCCGCGCACCTGGTCGGTCAGGTTGCGCGCCATGAAGTTGACGTTCTCGGTCAGGTCGCGCCACGTACCGCTGACGCCACGCACCTCGGCCTGGCCGCCGAGCTTGCCGTCCGTGCCGACCTCACGCGCGACGCGCGTCACCTCGTCGGCGAAGCCGCCGAGCTGGTCGACCATCGTGTTGATGGTGTCCTTGAGCTCGAGGATCTCGCCTCGGGCGTCCACGGTGATCTTCTGGGTCAGATCGCCCTGGGCGACCGCGGTCGTCACCTGGGCGATGTTGCGCACCTGGCCGGTGAGGTTGGCCGCCATCGAGTTCACCGACTCGGTGAGATCGGCCCACGTGCCCGAGACGCCGGGGACGGCGGCCTGGCCGCCGAGCTTGCCGTCGGTGCCGACCTCGCGCGCGACGCGCGTCACCTCGGAGGCGAAGGACGAGAGCTGGTCGACCATCGCGTTGACCGTGGTGCCGATGCGGGCGAACTCGCCCTTGACCGGCTGGCCGTCGATCTCCATCGCCATCTTCTGGCTGAGATCGCCCTCGGCGACCGCGACGATCACGCGCGCGACCTCCGTGGTCGGGCGTACGAGGTCGTCGATCAGGCCGTTGACGATCGTCATCCGCTCGAGGTAGTCGCCCTTGGCGCCCTCCGCCCGGGCGCGCTCGGTCATCCGCCCTTCGCGGCCGATCTGCCGCGCGACGCGCGCCAGCTCGGTCGTCTGGCCATGGCTGCGCTCGGCCAGGCGGTTGAACGCGATCTCGAGCTCTCCGAGCAGCCCTTTGCGGCGAGCCGGAAGCCGACGGGAGAAGTCGCCGTCGGCGGCAGACTCCAGCGCGTCTAGGAGACGTCGCAGTGCAGCGGGGTCGAGCTCGCCCTGCTCGTCGTCTCGTCGCTTGCGAGAACGGCCCTCGTCGGCAGCCAGTGTCCCGGCCATCGATCCTCCTTGGGGTGGTCAGCCCGGCGGGCGGGTGGGTCCGCTTCGCCGCGATTCTCGGCGCGATACCCAGTTTTGCAGCCGGGCAAACGAGCAGCGTCGATCGCGCCAGGGACGAGCCTAGCGGTGCGTGCCCGAGACGGCTTGTGAGCTAGCGGCGCGAGGACAGCTCGTCGAGTCGCCGCTGGGCGTCCTCGGCGCGCTCGCCATGGCGCTCGGCGGCACCGGTGGCGCGCTGGAAGCGACCCTCGAGCTTCTCAGCCTCCTCGGCGTGGATCTCGGCTTCGCGCGCGTGGCGCTGCGCCCGGTCCTCGTGCTCCGCTGCGGCAGCACGATGCTCGCGCGCTTGCGCGGCAGCCGCGCCCGCCCGCGACACAATGGCTTCCTGCTCCTGCTGATGGCCCGACAGCTCCCCGGCGATGGCCTCGCGCTCGCGCTCGACCCGGGCCTGTTCGACGGCCCGACGGCGGGAGAGCACCGCCGCGCCGGCGGCGACGACGATCAAGACGGCGACGATGATGAGGACGGCGATCATGACCGGGGTGGTACCCGCTCGTGAGCGATTTGTCGCGTCCCGAGCGCCAGATTCTGCCATTCGGCAGGGGGTCGAGGGTTGTCGACGTCACACGCGAAGAGGAGTATTCCTGATCTTGTTAGAGCGCTGCTTATCTGCGTCGGCCGGGGATCAACCAGGTCGTGGTCGGTCGGCACTGGGACTCACCAGGAGTGTTTGAGATGTTGAAGATGGTTTCGAAGAAGAGCATGTTGCTCTTGGGTGCTGTGTTGGCGTTGTGTGCGTTTGCGTTGCCATCGGTGGCCTCGGCGGCGAGTTGGTCGCCCGTGGGCACTACGGATGGCCGGATCGACACGAGCCAGCTCGGGTTCTCTGTTCCCGCGCTTGCTACGGGGTCATCCTGTGAATCCACGTCGATAAGCGTCGTTGTCGACAGTGCGGCGGTAGCGACTATCACCGGCGCCAGTTTCGCGAATTGCCACGGCAACATCGGTGGTGCCGTTGGTTGCACTCAGACTGCTGTCGGTACTAATTATCCGTGGCGGGTGACTGCGCTGACGACTAGCAGTATCCAGATCCATGGCGTCGACATTGACATCAATTATGAGACTACTCCCGGCACTCTCAACGAGTGCGCCAACACTGGGCTCAATCTCCGGTTGACTGGGACTACGGCGGTAAGTTTCACTCCGGGCGCCGCGGGTTCGAGAACCGTCGATTTCGGTGGCGCGACGGGCCTCGTCACGCATATTCCTGGTGTGGGTACCGTGCCCCTCGCGGCGCGAGGCTCAGGTACTGCTACTGGTTTGTTGAACGTCATCATGTAGTCCAGGTGCCCCGAGCGGCCGGCGAGCTAGAGGTCTCCGTACCAGATCACCGGCTGGTCGGTGCCGCCGCTGAGCGACAGCTTCAGGTCGCCCCCGCCGGGCTTCTTGAGGCGAACGGGCGCCGAGCCCGGATTGGGCAGGACAGGGCAGCCGGGGCCGGCCGCGGCCCACGTCTGGTTGGTAGACCTCAGCGTCAGCGTCGCGTCGAGCGCCGTGTCGGCGACGATCGCCGGCGGCCACAGCACGCCGCCCACCGAGCTCGGGTTGGCGTATGTGAACGGGATGGTGCCTGTGAGCGTCACGCACGTCACTCCCATGCTCACGAACTCGCAGTCGACAGCCAGCAACGTGCCCGTCGTCTTCTTGCTCGCGGCGCCGGAGTAGAGGGTCTGGGTGCCGGCGTTGTAGGCGGCCGTCGTTGGTCCGGCGCTCATCGTGGAGGCCGCGACGGGCACGATCTTGTCGGCTTGGCAGGCGACGGTCGTGGGCATGCAGCTCGCGAACTTCGGGGTGACGGCCGCCGCGGCGAACGCGCCGGCCGCCGGTCCGGCGACACCGAACGCGGTGGCCGTGCCCGAGAGCTGGCCGACCGCCCAGGAGTTGAAGCAGCTGACCGTGACGCCGCCGATAGTCCAGTCGCCTCCCGTCAGCGCGGTGGTGAACGCGCCGGGGTAGGTCCACGACGGGTACACGATGCCCTTGTTGCTGTGCCACGACACCGCAGCCTGCGCCGGGCCGGCGGCTGTGGCCGCGAGCGCCATCGCCGCGACGGCGGCAGCCACGATCGCGACAAGGCGGCGGAGGGGCGTGCGCATGCCGTCAGAATGATGACGCGGACGGACCAGCGCCAGAGCCAACCGACAGGGCCTGCCGCGGCCGGCCAGCGCCAGCCGACAAGGCCCTCCGCCGGCCCAGCGCTGCAGGCGTCAAGCGCCGCTGGGCTCGCCCTCGGGCTCGGCCTCCTGCTCGGGGTCGATCTCGACCGGCGCCTCGCCAAGGGTGCGGCGGGCGGGGATGCGAGCGGCCGCAGCGTCGAGCCGCTCGCGCACGACCTTCGCCGACGCGCCGACGACGGAGCGCTCGGCCGTCGACATCTCCGGCCAGCGGGCGCGGAGCTCGGTGAGGCGATCGGCCGCGCGGTCCAGCGCGTCGCGCGCGCTGTCGTGGGCGCCTTCCTCGATGGCGTCCTCGGCGGTGGTGATGTCGTGGCCGGCGTCGGCGGCGAGCTTGAGCAGGTCGTCCATGGCAGAGGCGATGCTACGTGGGGATCTCACACGAATGGCGCACGACGCGTTTCATCTTCCATGAAGCAGTACACGCTCATCGGCGCAGACAACGTCGCCTATGCGACGACGGTGCCCGGCACGCTCGGCGGTCACCGGACCGACCGCATCTACGGGACGCTCGACTGCCCCGGCGCCGCCCGGGCGATCGCGCGCGGCGGCTACGTGGCCAACCGCGTGTTCTTCGCCGACGAGCCCACCGCCATCGCGGCCGGCTACCGCCCGTGCGCCACCTGCCTGCCCGACGCGTACCGAACCTGGAAGGAGCACCGCGCCATGCCGCTGTCCCACACCACCGTCGCGTCGCCGATCGGCGAGCTCGTCCTGCT